>NZ_JBZXVU010000025.1:0-47022 GCF_058892565.1 Hirschia sp.
ATGACACCATATGACCTGACTAAAGGTCGTATCACTTACCGTTTTAAATAACATTCTGTGACGGACAATACGCCTGATATTCAGACGTCTAACCTGCCGCAAAGGCTTGTGCTCGCGAGTGCAAGTCCGCGGCGTCGTGACTTATTAAATCAGATTTGTATTCATCCAGATATTATTCAACCTGCTGATTTGGATGAAACTCCATTGGAAGGTGAATTACCGCGTCCATTAGCAAAACGACTTGCACATGAAAAATGCAGGGAAGTTTTGGGAATGCTAAAGGAGCCAGCTTTTGTATTGGCCGCTGATACTGTCGTATCTGTGGGACGCAGAATACTACCCAAAACCGAAAATTTGGAAGAAGCTAAGGCTTGTCTTAAATTGCTTTCAGGGCGTACTCACCGTGTGTTTACCGGTTTGAGTCTCGCATCACCTGATGGGAAACAGTCTACCAAAGTGATTGAAACGAGGGTTAGCTTTAAACGGTTATCGCAAACAGAGCAAAGCCGATATATAGAGAGCCTAGAATGGCAGGGTAAAGCTGGTGGCTATGCTATTCAGGGCCTTGCTGCTGCGTTTGTAATCAACGTATCAGGTTCTTACTCATCAATTGTTGGGTTGCCGCTATATGAAACCAATTCTATGCTAGAGGGTATGGGATATATAACTAAGCACGCAAAATAGGTGTGTTATTATGCCGGGGCCTGATAAGCTTAAAGTTAGCGAATATGTATGTGACCATATAGGCCTACGGGTACGCGTGCTGGCCGATATGCAAGGTAGGCTTGTACGGCTTCATTTAGACCCTTGGAGCACACGCAATAAACGCGCAGAGCTCGGGCAGATTTGGCGTGGGCGTGTGCTAAATAAAGAACCTGGCGCGCGCGGATGCCTTGTTGATATTGGTTTAAAACAACCGACCTTCCTGCAAATCAATAAAACTGCACCCCCCAATGGAGCGCTTGTAGATGTAAAAATAAAATCTGAAGCGAGATTTGAAAAAAGTGCAGTTTCTGTTCTTGATAACCGCGCAAGCAACATAAAACTTCAATCTTCTGACGTCGGATTTCTAATTGAGGCTGCTGAAGACCCTTTTTATATCGGCGTGGATGTAGCTGGGCTCATTGAGGGTGAGGAAGCAGCTGACATAGCACTTGAAGCTATAGATGAAGCTTTACAGACTAAATGTAACCTAATTGGTGGCGGATGCATTTATGTAGAGCCAACACGTGCTCTAATTTCCGTTGATGTTGATGCAGGAAATAGGATTAATAAAGGTAATAGGTCTCAATTTGCCGTCGAGACAAATTTGCTGGCAGCTGACGCTATAGCAAATAAGTTATCCCTATCATCTCTAGCGGGTTTGGTTGTCATTGATTTTTTAAAAATGACTACCAAAGAGCATGCGATTCAAGTTCCGTCCGCTTTTGAGGGGGCGCTTTCAAAATACTTAGGACGTAAAAGTCAGCTGGCACGGCTTTCTCAATTTGGCATTTTGGAGGTGAATATAGCTCATACATTCTCTCCTATACCTCACATTGTAGCAAGCTTAGACAATGGGGAGTGGTATTCTTTGAGGTTTCTTCGAGAGTTGGAACGCCAAGCCACTGTGAGCCGTGGGGCGTTTTTCCTTTGTAACGTATCTCAGCCTATTCATAGGTGGCTGCAAGCCTCTTCTATCGAATGGTCAAAGCGTTTGGTGGAGCGTGTCGGGAAGAGATTCGAAATTGTAGAGGATGCGACACTCGAAAAGAGTGAATTTAAGATAGGGCCGCAGAAATGAGTCAGAAAATTTGTACTAACTGTGAAAGAAGTTTTGACACTAAAGGCTTTGAGCCATTTTGTTCGAAACGGTGTGCTGATGTGGACCTGCATCATTGGATGCAGGGTAGTTATGTCATCCCTGGGAGCGGATTGGATGTGGAGGAAAACGCACCTTCTTTCACTTCTTCACAGGATGATGAAAGATAATTGAAATTTACCGTAGACATACGATAATCACTTGATTATACATCGCGCTTCAACAACGTTGTTGGTGTTCGTGCCCGAGTAGCTCAGGGGTAGAGCAGAGGATTGAAAATCCTCGTGTCGGTGGTTCGATTCCGCCCTCGGGCACCATCACGTTGTTAAATAAGTGTCTTTTACCTGAAAATTGCTGCCTATTCAAAATTTGCCACTCAGTATGAGTGGCAAACAAGAATGAGTAATGTTTCCCAATTATAGTGGATTTTGGTTCGATCGACATAATATGGATGTCACAAAAAAAGGTGCACAATCTAAGATCGCGCACCTTTTAAATTTTGAACCAATTTAAAAAATTTATACTTTGGGCGATTCCGGTGCAGCTGCTGCTGGACGTGGAGCATCATTGAGGGGATCTTGGGAGTGGCGCACTTGGCCTTCAAAGATTGCGTTTGGCTCAATGGACAGAGATGCGTGAGTGATGTCGCCTTCTACTTTCGCACCTGTGCAAAGTTGAACTTTTTTGCCGCGCACTTGTCCTTTAACAGAACCGCGCACAATAACTGTTTCTGCGATAACTTCGCCTGATACAGCGCCTGTATTACCAATAGTGAGGGAAGATGCGCGAATGTCGCCTTCGATGTTGCCATCAACTTGAACTTCGCCTTGCGATACAATGGATCCCTTCATCTTAACATCAGCACTGATGATAGAAGGTGCTGCTCTGTTGGGGGATGAAGGAGCGCGTTTGGCTTGCTCCGGCACAGAAACTGACGGTGTTGTCGGCTTATTGCCAACTGGAGTCGTGTTATCTGGTGTTTTACCCTTGGTGAACATGTTTTCCGGCCCTTAGAAATTTAATTGGATCATACGTTTTACCACGGAAGTGTACTTCATAGTGAAGGTGTACTCCAGTAGATCTACCTGTTGTACCCATACCACCAACCTTTTGACCAAGTATGACGGAATCACCTTTTTTTACACTGATGCTGGCAAGATGTCCGTAACGAGTCATAAAACCAAACCCGTGATCAACCTCTACTGCGCGCCCATATCCGGCTTTTCTTCCGGCGAAAACAACTTTACCAGGAGCAGTCGCTGTTACAGGTGCATTTCTAAATGCGCCCATGTCTAATCCAGAGTGCCAAGCTAAACGACCCGTAAATGGATCTCGTCTTTTTCCGTAACCAGATGTTTCACGAAAAGACACACCGACCGGTGCACCTAAAGGCATTGCTAGAATTAGATCTTCGAAAAACTGAGCTTCAGCCAATCTTGTCTTTACTTCTCTCACACGAAGCGAAAAATCTTCACCTTCACTCTGAAGATCTACTGATGAAAAATTTGTCGGTTCGACTTCGTGAAGAGGGCCACCAGCAAATGTGTTGGACTGATCAACAACGCGACCAACGCCAACACCTGTTAGCCTCAACACACCGCGCATGCGCTCTGCGCGTTCTACGGCCCTGTCTTCAGCATTATCAAGAAAGGCGGCTTGTTCAGCCCGAAGACTATCTATTTGTGCTCTAAATCCGGCAACTTCTAAGCTGGCTGTGATACCTTTTGATGGACGTGATGTGCGTGCATCCGCTTCTTCAATTGTAGAATTTAGAAGAATTTTTCCGTCAGTACCGTTTAAAGCCAACTCTCCTTCATTGCTTTCATGTCCCTTTAGGGCACCTAGCAGAGTTTTTAAGGTAGCGTGTCGGCGTTCAAATTCAGAGGTCGCATTCGTAAATGCTATTGTTTTTTCTTCCAGAAGAGAGAGGGCTGCTGCTTCGCGTGCTTGTGAAGCTTGGAGCCAGCGTTCAATTTTAGCTATTTTGCGTTCATCAGCGTTCGTTTGAAAAGTATTCGTCGGCCCTTGGAGGAGAGTGTTGACAGATGCAAATACGCACCAACCTGCCACAAGGGTCGCACCACCAGCAAACAACGCTTGCTGGAAGGGAGATACGGATACGTATCTTACTGAACCACCACTACGGTGATAAATTTGACGTTCAGGAAAAACCCGATCAAAAAGTGCTCTGGCTTGAGCTTTAACTTCATCCGCCATCAAAATTCGCCCATTTTGTAATCGTACTCTGCTCTACTGCTTCTTTTTATTCGAAACCGTGCTCTTAAAGACACATATTATGAATAACTCACAAAGTGCAACAAGCGAAGCCTAATTATGCAAATAACAACGATAAAATACAATTAGACTGTTAAATTAGCTTAAATAGCTAAATTTTTCTTTGTTGCGCGTTAACTATCCAGCATGAAGCAAGTTTGGGGCCGGAAAGTGGCAAAAGTGGATATTTACAATATTATTGTCCGAACGGATTGTAAGACTGTCTCGACATGATCTTTCACTCTTACCTTCCGCCATATGTTTACAATATCACCATTTGTGTCAATTAAAAATGTGGACCTTTCAATGCCCATATAGGTTTTTCCATAATTTTTCTTTTCTTTCCATACGCCATAAGATTCGCACACAATGCCATCTTCATCTGATCCTAGTTCAATAGTTAGATTATGTTTTGTGATGAAGTTTTCATGTTTTTTTAGAGAATCCTTCGAAATTCCAAGAATTTTGGTGTTTAATGATTCAAACTCAGCAAGTTTTTGTGAGAATTCTAATGCTTCTGTTGTGCATCCAGGTGTGTTGTCTTTGGGATAGAAAAACAGCACGAGATTTGATCCCTTAAAGCTTTCCTTGCTCAGAGCATGCCCAATGTTTGTTTTTATTTCAAAATCAGGAGCTGATAAACCTGATGATAATTCTTCGTTCATTGAAATATAACCTGTATAGTGATTGAAGTTGAGTCTTCCTTGATTAAGAAGATCAGTTGTTCTGGTTTGAGTATAGTGTACGGACATAAAGAATGTGGCGTTTAAAATGAAATTTTCTCTAAGAATGCTCTTTCTTGAATTTCTAGCGTTACTTGTAATTCTTACTCTCGTTGCTGGCGGGCTTCTAGCCTGGCGTTTGACGAAAGGACCTTTGGATATGAATGTGTTTCGGCCTCAGGTCGAAGCAGCACTGACGAAGGCGCGTGGTGGTCAACGGGTAGATATTGAGACTTTGGCACTTGCATGGTCGCCTGATAAAAAGCGGATTGAAGCGACTATTGGAGGTATTACAACTTATACTTTTGATAATCAGGTTCATGCAAAAGCTGAAAAGGGAGCTGTTTGGTTTGACACAGCAACTTTAATTCAAGGCAAAATAAATATTGTAAAAATTAGGCTCGAAAACGGTTCATCAGCTCTACATCGGGATGTTTACGGAAACTGGAAAATAGTTCCACCTGAGATGGAGGTTTTTCCCGAAACTGAAAACAATCAACCAACTAAAGATGCAACTATTATCTGGGATTGGAGAAGATGGATTCCTCAATTCAGAGACCACGTTGAAACCCAATCTTTTCAGAGCGTTGAATTTTCCAATTTTAACCTGAGGCTTACAGATAGTATCACAGGGCTTAACTGGAAAACCGTTGGTGCGGAAGGTATTTGGTCAGCGGATGAAGATGGTCTGATGTTGGATGTATCGGGTGATCTGCAAGGCATTGATGCTCCAAATGCTGTACAACTCCGTTTTTTCTCAGATGCTGCAATAGAGAATTTTTCCGTTGAACTAGGTGTTGTCGGTGCTGACCCAGCAAAACTTGCTGCTTTTCTGACCGAAGAAAACTATGACCTCATTTATGAGGGGGTAGTGGATTTCAATATTGGTGCGACTGCAAACGAAAAAGATGGGCTACTTACGGCACAAGTGTCTGCGGCTGGCGAAAATGGAGTGGTGTTGTATAAGCAATCCCCCTATTCTTTAAATTCAATGAGTTTCGAGGCACTCTTTGATATTAAAGCCAGAGAAGTAAATCTTACTCAGTTGAATTTAAACACCCAAAAAGTTGAAGGTGGTTTTTCCGGAGTTGCAGATTTTTCTAGTCTGTTCAGCGGTAGCGAAGTCCACAAGTTTCCTTTCAAAATAGTCGCTGAAAATGTCTGGGTGGACTTTCAGCCTATGTTCTCTCAATCATGGGATATAAATGCATTTGAAGTGGATGGTGTACTAGATACCAGTATTCTATCGGTTGTCATTGACCGAATGAGTGGCTCAGTACCTGGGTTTTCAGGTGCTGGATCTGGACGCGTTTATCTCGAACCTGAGCTTCTTGTAGAAGAGGGCGATACCAAAAAGTCGTTTGGTCAACGAATAGGTGTTGAGGTCAAGGCGACGGGTGAAGGAAAAGCATCGCCGCAACAAATAATCTCATATTGGCCTGTTAAACTTGGTTCAGGAGCGCGTGATTGGGCAAAAAGAAACATTAAGGATGGTCGTGCGACCAAGCTTAATTTCTTCATGGATTTTCCTCCCGGTACAAACTCTAAGCCGATTGTACCCGACAAGGCGCTGACGCTTGATTTTCGAGTAGAAGATGCGGAAGTGAAATTTTTGGAAGATTTACCTCCCATAACGGAAGCTTCAGGTGTGGGAAGGCTCCGTGGAAATAGCATGAAAATCAACCTTGAAAGTGGGAAATTTGGAGATTGGCTTATTGATGAAGGGAGCGTTGATCTACCAGCGTTCCATCCTGCTGGCGCGATTTCTGAATATTCTGCAACAGGTCGAGGAAACCTGAAGGCTTTGATGGAGATACTTGAAGGTTCTAGGTTAAATGTATGTTCTCGTTACGATTTAGCCTGTGATCAAATGAGGGGAGAGGGTGGTCTCGAAGTCAATATAAAACGGCCAATGAGTGAGAAGACGACCATTCAAGATATAGTGTTTGACGCGTCAGGTGGGTTTGTAGAAACGGAAATACCAGATTTGGTTTCCGGTTTTGGTTTAGTTAACACTGATTTGACTGTGAAGTTGGTAAACGAGTCTCTGGAAATCAAAGGAGCTGGCCGTTTCGGATCTGCTCCTGCTGAATTTACTTGGAAACAATTATTCAATGATGATGCTGACACCAGCTTGGTTGCGAACGCAGTCATAACCCCCGATCTTTTCAATTCATTAGGATTAGCGGCACGCTCTATTATGCAGGGTGAAGCTGATTTGGAGTTGGAAGCATATGGGAAAGGTCGAGACTTCAACAGTATCGATATGCATGTGGATTTAACTGGGGCCGCAATTAATTTAGCAGAAATTGGCTGGCTGAAACCTCTATATGTACCTGCTTCTGGTGAAATTAGGTATGGTAAAGGGCCAAGTGGAGAAGCAGTCCTGACAGGAGACATTGAAGCTAAAGGACTGGAACTTGCTGGTGAACTGACGTTTGACGATGAAAATGGATTACAACGGGCTAATATCGAACGTATTTATTCTGAGAATCGACTTGATATGCGTGGGGATCTCAACCGTGCAACTAATGGTGATGTGCAGATCAATGTGTCAGGTCCGTTTCTTGATGCCAGCAGATGGATAGATGGTTTATCTGAGTTTGGCAAAGAAGGCCCTGGTCCTGGTGTCAACATTCTAGCCAATGTCTCAGTTGATAAATTAAAGTTGAGGGAAAACATAGAGTTACTAAATTCCAAAATCGTTTTGGATATGAATCCAGAGACATTGGAGCGGGGGTTGGTTTCTGGAACTATTTCTCGAGGGAAAGGTGTTGAAGCAACGTTTGAACGTGATGGTGGAGATATAGCATTTCAACTTCGATCAGATGATGCCGGATATATTTTGAAAACACTGTTCAAGACAGATTACCTCATTGGAGGAACGCTGAACATGAATGGTGTCTTTGGAAAAGAATTTGGGACTGCCGAAATGTTTATGAAGGATATTCGTTTAAAGGGAGCTCCAATTCTCGCACAAGTATTTGCATTGGCAAGTTTGAGAGGGCTTACTGATGTTCTCAATGGAGACGGTGTATTTTTCACTGAAGTAGAAGCACCTATCCGGATAAACAACGGTCAAATTGAACTTCCTGGTGTTAAGGCGTCTGGGCCCGCAATGGGGCTGACGACGAGAGGATGGTTAAATTTGGATAGTGGGGAACTGAACCTAGATGGAGTTGTGGTGCCGTCATTTGGCGTAAACTCGGCTTTGGGTGGTATTCCAATTATCGGTGATCTCTTTGTTTCAAGACAGGGAGAAGGTGTATTTGCTGTAACTTATTCTGTTCGGGGTGCTTTGGAGCGCGCGCGCGTTTCCATAAACCCACTTTCAGCCGTTACACCGGGCTTTCTAAGACGAATAATGGAAAACCCAAGCACGATTCCAACACCTGATGCTGAGTAAAAAAAGCATTATAGAGTTGTTCTGATTAGTTTGAGTTCAGTTTGTGCTGAATTTGCCAAGTTTCACTCAATTTTTAAAGAGGGGGTAGAGATTCGTGTAAATCTCTGCCAGACAGCGGTTTCAAGCGTGAAATCATAATCATGATACAAAGTGTCTTCGCGCCCTTTCCCGTATGGAGAATATCTGTGAATCAAGAGTTTATGTATCGAATGAGATCAGAATGGTTTGGCAATATCCGTGGAGATTTGCTGTCTGGACTCGTTGTGGCGCTGGCTTTGATACCAGAAGCTATTGCATTTTCTTTGATTGCAGGCGTGGACCCTAAAATCGGACTATATGCATCATTTTCAATTGCAGTGTTAACGGCGTTCTTTGGTGGGCGCCCCGGTATGATTTCCGCAGCAACTGCTGCAACAGCGGTTTTAATGATCAATCTGGTCAAAGAATTTGGGCTAGATTACTTGTTAGCTGCAACAATTCTTGCAGGTATATTACAAGTGATAGCAGGGTATCTCAAACTTGGATATCTCATGCGTTTTGTATCTAAGTCAGTGATGACTGGTTTTGTGAATGCACTCGCCATTTTGATCTTTTTAGCGCAAGTTCCTGAACTAAATCCATCTACATTTGGTGGTCAGATCCCTTACATCACATATGGAATGGTCGCTGCTGGATTGGGAATCATCTATTTATTTCCGTTATTAACAAAGGCTATTCCATCACCACTAGTATGCATTGTTGTGCTGACGGTTTTGTCTTTATGGCTGGGTTGGGATGTGCGAACGGTTGGAGACCTTGGTGAGCTGCCCTCAAGTTTGCCGAATTTTCTGATTCCCAACGTGCCATTTACGCTGGAAACTTTACAGATCATATTCCCATATTCTGCCGCTGTGGCTGCCGTTGGGTTGTTAGAATCTTTGATGACCCAGAATATTGTTGATGAATTGACCGATACGACAAGCGATCGAAAACAAGAATGTATTGGTCAAGGGATAGCCAATTTCTGCACTGGTTTTATTGGTGGGATGGCAGGATGCGCCATGATTGGTCAGTCAATGATCAATGTAAAATCAGGTGGACGTGGTCGGCTTTCTACATTTATCGCCGGTGTTTTTCTCCTAATTTTATGTGTCGTTTTGGGGGATATGGTAAGTAAAATTCCAATGCCCGCATTGGTAGCCATCATGATCATGGTGTCCATTGGTACTTTCTCATGGTCGTCTGTTAAAAACTTGAAGACGCACCCTAGGAGCTCGAGCATTGTTATGCTGGCGACAGTGCTAACTGTGATTTCTACTCACAACCTCGCCATCGGTGTACTTGTTGGGGTGTTGCTATCGGGCGTGTTCTTTGCTTGGAAAATCGCTCAAATCTTCCGCGTATCATCAGAGTTGAGTGAAGATGGCCGTACGCGATTATACCGGATTGAAGGGCAATTATTCTTTGCTTCTGTCGAAGACTTTAATGCGTCGTTTGACTTTAAGGAAGCACTAGAAAAAGTCGTAATAGATGTCAGCGGCGCGCACATTTGGGATATTTCAAGCGTTGCTGCTGTGGATGCTGTTGTCTTGAAATTTAGACGAGAAGGTGCAGAAGTCGAACTGAAGGGATTGAATAAGGCAAGTGAAACCATCGTTGATAATCTTGCCATTCATGACAAGCCGGGTGCGATGGATCGTCTGCTAGATCACTAATATTGAAGAGGGCAAAGTCTAAAGCCCTTATGTTACGATAGTTGTTGAAGGGCTGGAACATATGAAGTTAGTCGCATTGATAGACGGTTCTGCATACTCGCAAAGTGTGTGTGATTACGCGGCATGGGCCACCCTTCGTTCTGAAGGCAAACTTGATCTTCTACATGTACTTGACGACCGTAATCATTCTAGTTCGACGTCAAACCTTTCCGGTAATATTGGATTAGGTGCACGGACATCTATTATGGAAGAATTAGCGGAGCTTGACGCGCAGCGCGCCAAAATTGCTCAAAAAAAGGGACGTGCTATTCTTGAAGATGCTGATACGCGAGTCGCTGCATTCGGGGTGGACAATGTTGAATCAAAATTGCGCAATGGCGACTTGGTTGAAACTGTAACTACCTTCGAAAAAGATGCGGATCTAATCATTATCGGAAAACGGGGTGAAGCCGCTGATTTTGCTAAGATGCATTTGGGGTCTAATCTAGAGCGTGTCGTACGCGCAGCACAAAAGCCTGTTATGGTTGCGTCTCGAAAATACCAAGAACCCCAAAAGCTTTTAATCGCTTATGACGGAGGAATTTCCTCAGAAAAAGCAATAGATGCAGTATCTACAAACGCGATGTATGCTGGATTATCTTGTCACCTAATATCTGTGACAAATACTGAAAAATCAGCATTGGCTGATAAATTAGAAGCGGCCAAGCAAAAACTGGAAAATGCAGGTTTTGCTGTTTCGGTTGAAATGAAGATAGGGCAACCAGCAACCGTCATTTCGCAAGTATGTGCCGATCAAGATTTTGATATGCTTATCATGGGCGCTTACGGTCATTCTCATATTCGTAGTTTAATAATCGGATCAACGACAACTGAGGTTATCCGTAAATGCCTTATACCGGTTGTTCTATATAGATAACTGGCAATAAATCTTGCTTTTTGCTGGTAAGTTGATGCGGTCTAAATTTGCAGCTTGTTCACTTAAGTCTTGAATGGTCTCAATTGAAATATATAGGTATTTGAAATGATGTGGTGTTTGGATTGATGGCTATGGTTGATTGGGGATGGGATAATGCAAGGGCCCTTATAGGGATGATTGTAATTGTCGCGATTGCTTGGCTTGTATCGGAAAAGCGTAGCGCCTTCCCATTAAAGACGGTGATAGGTGCAATAGGGCTTCAATTTATATTTGCCCTATTACTTTTTGGTCTCCCAAAGTTATTTGGAAAAAGCAGTGCGTTTGGAGATAGTGGTGAGCCCAATATTGTCATTCAACTACTGCAAGATGCGACCAAAGCCGGAACATCTTTCGTATATGGATATCTAGGTGACAACACGTCTTTTCCTGTATCTGACACAGGATTTGTTGCACCGATTTTTGTCTTTCAGATACTTCCCCTATTAATTGTCGTTGCATCCTTGTCAGCTATGCTTTGGCATTGGGGAATATTGAGAGCAATTACACGTGCTTTTGCGTATGTTTTTGCAAAGACAATGGGGTTGGGTGGTGCAACGAGCCTTGCCGTGTCCGCTAATATTTTTATGGGAATGACGGAAGCGCCTGTACTCGTGAAGCCTTATTTGAAAGGTATGAGTAGGTCTGAGATATTTATTCTCATGACGACAGGATTTGCTACCATAGCAGGTTCAGTTCTAGTTATTTATGTCAGCTTTTTAGAAGGTGTAATTGCAAATCCTTTGTCGCAATTATTGACAGCTTCTTTTATGGCCGCACCAGCAGCAGTTGCCATTGCGCTTGTGATTGTTCCTGAAGAAACATCTTCTACCGATAGAGCTCATGAACCGGATTTTAAGTATCAATCAACGATGGACGCGTTTTCGCGAGGAGCCACAGATGGGCTTTCCATTGTGATGAACATCACCACGATGTTGATAGCAGCACTCGCTATATTGCATTTGGGAAACAGCCTTTTAGGCTTATTACCTATTCAGCCCAATGGCGAAGCGCTTTCGATTCAACGTGTCTTAGGTTGGGTGTTTTCACCACTAATGTGGTTGATCGGCGTGCCGTGGGAAGAAGCTCAAAAATCAGGTTCTCTTATGGGCATCAAAACTGTCCTCACTGAATTTATTGCTTTTGCAAACCTAGGTGAGACACCTGATGCTGAGTTGAGTGAACGATCTAGAATCATTACGGCTCATGCAATATGCGGATTTGCAAATTTTGGTTCTATTGGCATTCTGATTGGTGGTCTTGCCATAGTAGAACCTGATCGCAGGGATACTTTTCTAAGTTTGGCATGGAAGACATTACTGGCTGGAACGCTTGCAACTTGTATGTCGGGAGCTGTTGTCGGATTTCTTCCAGAAGCTTTATTTGTAAATTAGAAATGCCTTGTTTCAGGTAGAGATTTCATTTGCAGCGAGGTGTATGGCCCGTTAGTTGCAGTTGAGTGCTCTGAAATTGCTTGTTGTTTTAGTTCCTATTCTGTTAATTGGAATGACAAGGAATTTAACACGAAACGATTGCTGGAAAACTTTGTAAATGACCTATCGCTATTATTATATGTCCGTTGCTGTGCTTAGTTTAGGAGCTTGTGCAACGGTAGATCAGGCATCAAATCAGCAATTTGTTACGAACACGAATACCATACAATCTTTAGAGACACGCGCTGTAGACCTTTATTGTCAGGCTGATCCAAATGGACGTTTGATGGGGCGTGGTGGTGCTGGAGGTATTGCACCCATTCACGGGCTAACCGCAGGTTCTTATGTCATAAGTACTATGATGATGGGGATGGGGCCTTTAATCGCGCTTGAAGACCGTGAAGCGCTGGAAAAGAAAGTTCAGCAAGTTCTTGATGATGAAACAGATGGTCGCAAACTTGACTGGAAGGCACCTTCCACCGGCCAAAAAGTTATTATGCGGCCGGGAAAAACAAAATCATCCTTTAGGCTTGTTTCAGTTCCCAGAGCCGATGAAGTGGGTAAAACACCAGAAAGTTTCCGAGTAGAGCAGGGTGAATTTATCACGACAAAATCAGCTGCTTTGCGCCCATCTCCGACTTCTTCAAGCAATGTTCGTATTGATACAGTACCAGCAGGTGTGAGACTTCAGTTAATGGGCCGCGTTAGAGGTATGTATTCAGACGATTGGTATATGGTGGGAGCTGATGGTCGATCTTATGGGTATATGGAACCTGCAGATTTGAGGCCGGCTATTGATAGTGATCCAGTTGATTTTTATCATCGTGTAACTGGTCCAACAATGCGAGACCCAATACCAGCGACTGTGACATGTCGAGAGCTTGCATATGAAACCGATATGGGAACGGAGACTATGCAAGCCTGTCGTAGTCCTGAAGGAAAATGGATAGCCGATCCACCTGAAGGAGACGCAGCAGCAAATAAAGCGTGTCAGCCAGTTAGCAGGCCTTATCTTTTAAGATAAGGTTACTCTAAAGATCAGAAGACCAACGCGCATATACAGCTGTTGGTAGGTCAAAGCCCCTGCCTTCTTCTGGAAGCGACATTTCTCCCCATTCAAGTCCACCTCCTAAACCAGACAATTGTGATGCTAAAGCTTGACCTACGGCAATGTAGGAAAGCCTCACCGCATAAATTGTAAGAATAACGAAGAGCGGGTCGGGTGCTAAAACCGATCGGATAAGGCCAAGCAATTCATCCAAGCCTTCATCTAGTTGCCAAACTTCCTTTTTAGGGCCACGTCCATATTTAGGTGGGTCTAGAATGATGCCGTCATATGTGCGGCCTCGACGTTCTTCGCGTTTCAGAAATTTAAGAGCATCATCACATATCCATCGGATTGTTTTGTCATTTAGACCGGATAATTCTTGGTTTTCTTTCCCGTAGCCGATAGATTTTGGAGATGCGTCAAGATGAACGACTTCTGCGCCGGCTTGAGCGCATGCCAATGATGCCACACCCGTATATCCAAACAAGTTAAGTACACGAGTAGGACGGTTAGCATTGCGGATTTTTTCGACGGCCCAATTCCAGTGAACGGAATGCTCTGGAAATAGCCCCATATGTCTAAATGCAGCGCAACGTGCTTGTATTTGAAGACCTTTCCAATTCATTGGCCAACTTTCAGGTGGTTGCTTTCCCTTGAAAGACCATGCACCTTTGTCCTCATGGTCTCCACCGCGAAAAATGCCATCAGCTTCCCATTCGTCTATAGATCTTTGCGGAGGCCAAAGCGCTTGTGAATCGGGACGATCAAAGGTGTAGTTTCCAAATTTCTCGAGTTTTCTGCCATGACCACAATCTAGAAGTTTATAATCTTTCCAGTCGGAAGCACTAAGAAGTTTGAATTTACCATTAGGGGCTGTTTTATTATTGGTTGGCTCCGTCATATCCAGATCCTTTCCACACTTCATAGGTCATAATTGCAGTCGCTTGCGCGAGGTTCAAACTATCCGCTGCTCCTGCCATAGGTATTTTGATGAGAATATCGCAAGCGTTCTCGGCTGCTTCAGGAATGCCCGATTGTTCATTTCCCATCAGAATAACGGACTTGCTCGAATATTCAGCTTGGTCATGGCGCATTGTACCGTTCACTGATGCTGCTGCCATTTTTATGTGAGCTTTTCGGCGCCAATTATCAAATTCAGTGAAGCTCGCAAGAACAATATTGTTACTAAACAAAGCACCCATCGTTGCTCTAACACATTCAACGGAAAAAGGGTCGCAACATTGCTCCACAAGTATAACACCGTCGATACCTGCAGCATCTGCTGTGCGTAGGATCGTGCCCAAATTTCCTGGGTCGCGCGCCTCATACAGCGCGATAAAACGTTTTTTTCCTGATGTTTCTAGTGCTTCGAGCGTCGTCGTTTGTTGCTCAAATGCTGCAATAATTGTTTGAGGGTTGTCTTTGCGCGAAACAGCAGACAAAATTCTCGAGCTTGTTGTTAATGTTCGAGCACCAATTTCAGCACATTGGGAAATAACGTGCTGGATGTCTGGGCGATCAACCGTTTCCGAACCGACAAGCACGTATTTTGGTTTCCAACCAAATTTAAGTGCATCTACGATCAGTCGGGCACCTTCAGCAAGAAATAAACCGGTGTCGTTGCGGACTTTTTTCCTATCTAACCCTCTCAATAGCTTGATTGTTGGGTTGGACGTACTTGTAATATGCTCGTAAGGCGCGTGCGCCATCGATTTAACTCTCCTTCAGGATGAAAAACCTTCTAAAATTCGGTGAGTTAGAAGATAACATCTAGTTTGGTCGTGTAAATTTAGAAGTGTGTTGAACACAAATTTGCCGATAGTGCCATATTTTTATATTTTCAATCCTAAAAGAGGAGGGTCTGACATGAAAAAACGCGACTGGTGTAAACCTCTTCTCTGGGTAGGTTTAGCACTTCTCACCTTCGCTGTTTTGGGTGCCCTAAATTTTGGTGATAAGTCTCCCAAAAAACTTGAAGAAAAATTACTTAGAGCAGCAGAGTTAAATTTAGAAACCAATGGAATTGAATGGGCCACGATTACAGCGAGCGGACAGGTTCTGTCCATTTCAGGAATTGCTCCGTCTGTGGAAGAAAAATCATCTGCTCTGAATGTTGTTAGATCGAGCACCGCTCAAGGTGGATTAATTTTGGGCGGAGTGACACGCATTGTCGATAATGCGACGATAGGTGAACTTATAAGTCCATTTGTTTTGGCTGCTTCCGTGGAAGACAATGCACTTACGCTAAGTGGTCATGCGCCATCAACAGAAGCCATTGAGGAAATCATTGATAGTGCTTCGCAGCGATCATGGCAAAACATATCAAACACATTAAGTGTGGGTGTTGGTGTCGATGATGAACGAAAATGGATTGATATGGTCAAACTAGGCTTGGCCCAATTAGATGGTCTGGAGCCGGGTAAAGTTGTTCTTTCAAATTCTCACATGGATATTAGCGGTGCAGCGTCCAGCAATGATAAAGTTGATCAAATTTCATCTATTGTATCAAATCTGTCCTCTCCATTTAGCGCTACATCCAGTGTAACCGGCCCTTACCTATGGTTTGCAGAAAAGACAGCCAATCAAATCCGTTTATCAGGGTTGGCTCCCGACTTAGAATCTAAACGTGCGATTGTTTCTGCGGTTAGCGAAAATTTCGATGGTCCAATAATAGATGAAATGGGAATTGGCGGAGAATATGGTTGGGTACGAACAATATTGAAAGCGCTCCCCCAGTTTACGCGCTTTAATAGCGGAATACTTTCCTATTCGAACGGCACTATTTTTGTAAAAGGCAACTCATCCGATAGCGTCTATTCCTTTTTAACTGATGATTTGGGGAATATCGGGGAGGCATTAGGCGTTCAATATGATGTTGATGTTGCTGAAGCTGACCTTGGCGAATTAGATGAATTAAATGGTTTGGAATTGCGTCAGAACGGAAATAATTTGTCGGATGTTTGTCAGGACGCATTTGCATTAATTATGGACGCAAATAGAATTTACTTTGAAACCGGACAAGCTACCATCTCAAGAGAGAGTGGTGACACTTTGGACAAACTCATTGCTGTAGCTAGGCGTTGTAACAATGTTGCTATCCGTGTTGAAGGCCATACTGATAATGTAGGTGGTCGTGAAGCGAATGTTAGATTGAGTGACAAACGCGCCCAAGCAGTTGCGGATTACCTTATCGGTCGTGGTTATCCAGATTATCGCTTATCTGCGATCGGTTATGGATCAGATAAACCCGCCGCAAATAATGAAACTCCGGAGGGGCGTGCTAGAAATCGCCGTATCGAGTTTATCGTAACAAGTGAGGAAAACCCTTAATGATCTGGCTAGTTACACAAATATTGGGTTGGATATTCCTAGGTGCGCTTGCAGGTGGACTTATTGGTTGGGCACTGCATTGTCGTAAATGTGCTCATGAAACCGAAGGATTGCGCAAAAGCTTAGAGAAGGCTTATGCGAATAATTATGTTGAACCAGAAGAACTGAAAGTATCGGGTGGCATTGGGCATATACCGCCAAATGCAAAGTCATATGTGTCGGTCGCTGATGAGCGATATACTGATTTATTGACTCAGCTTTCAGCTGAGAAGGAAGAAGTTGCTGGTTTGAAAGCGAGGCTTTCGCTTGTTGGTGCAACCGGTAAACAGAGTTTTAGCCATAATTATACAGGTATGACTGCTTTTTCAGGAAGTCAGGATATTGCAGATAAAGATGGCGAAATAAAATGGCGTAATCGATATCTTGAAAGCCGTGTACGTTTTCTTGAAAGTAAAGTGTCAGACTTAGAAATCACTGCATCCAATAGTGTTCTAGATTTAGAAGACGCCAACGCAAAACCTGTCCCGTCTGTGTCTGATTTGTTGATGGATGTTGAAGATCTTCCTCTCGATGTTTTAGCGGAAGAAAGTCTGACGTCTAATGTAAATTCGGTATCTGATGCGCCTACATCTATTGCCTCCGCAGAGGGGTTAAAGCGTAGCGAAATTTTTGCCAACAAAGACTTATCTGCAAACCATACATTGCTTAATGGTGTAAGTTCTTCTGAGGAGAGTGAAGCAATCGCTGAATATAAATCTGGATTGAGCGTTCAAGAACATGAGAAGGTCGCCAAGCATAGTGAAGAATTATCACTCGTTGAAGTCCAGTCTTTAATATGGCGGAACCGTTATTTGGAAGGCCGTGTTCAGTATTTAGAAGAAGACAAAAACGCTGTACAAGATGACAACTCCAGTTCGATGCTTACGAACGATATGGAGAACATTGATCCGATCTCACCGTTTATTGAATCATTGGACGGTGAGTCTGAGGTCGTGAGTAATAATCTTGAGATTCATAATGATGAAGATATTGAACGATTAAGGTGGAGAACTCGATATCTAGAAGGACGGATCCGTTTTCTAGAGGAAGAAGCTGCTGACGCAGCTCTTGCGTTTGAGAAATCTAAAATTCATGAGTCACTGCAGCATTTTGACCCCATTCTTGAAAAAGAACGTACAAAAAAAGAGCGGGTTGATTGGAGAAATCAGTATTTAGAAGAAAAACTCGAAATACTCAGCGCTGCTCAAGTGAGCGAGAGCAGCGAGAAGCCATCTGCTGCTATACCGATAAAGGAAACCGAAGGGTTTGCTTTAAAGCATCGTGCAAAATGGCGTGAAATGTATCTTGAGGAAAGAATTAGCTATGCTCAAGAAAAACTAGCAGAAGAGAAATTGAAACAGCCTAAAGTTCGGGAATTGGTTACAGATTTGGGAATGGATCGGTTGCGCTGGCGATCAAGCTATCTAGAAACGCGCTTGGAAAATAGCAGTAAAAACTCTCAGCCATCAAAAGATGTTTCCGATACGAAAGTGGAGAGGATTGAGACAATCGTTGAAAAGACGGTTGTAAAGTCTGATGTTAAAGACCTAACAGAGTTAGCAAAACTTCGGTGGAGAGAGAGGTATCTCAAAGCATTGTTAGAAAGGCAGGTTGATAATCCTGTTCAATCAGACGAGATACAGGTTTCTGACGCTCCAGCCAACGAGTTTGAAGAAGCATATTTGAAAGAAATAGAAGCGGAGCTAAAACGCTTAGAATGGAGAAATCGTTTTCTTGGCGGTCGCGTGAAGTATCTTGAAGAGAACCTATCTCACTCGAATGCAGAACTAGAAACCGTCCGATCCAATGCATCTAGTAAACAAGTAGAAGATGTGTATGGAGATGAGAGCGATACTGCGCGATTAAAATGGCGCAATAGCTATCTTATGGGGCGAATTGGATATCTAGAAGACAATACATCAAGTGAGCCGCAATCCTTTGTAAAATCCGTGCAAACCGATAAAAAACCTGGAGATGAATTGGATAATCTTGAAGCATTATCTGAGCTCAAACAGAACCGGTCTGAAAGGCTTTCACAGGATTCATCTACGCAGAAAGAGTCTGATGCCGAGAAGCAAAACAAAAACTTCTCTGAATTTTCGGCTTCCTACAAAAATGAATCAAGCAATTCGCGAAAAGCGAAATCACGAACAGGCACAGGTAAAAATGATGCTCCAAAGCTAACTGCGGAAGCATTTCAAACGAGTTTTAAGTCGTCTGAATACTTCGTCGAAGGCGATCAAACTACCGGCAGACCAGCTTATTTGACGAAACCATTATTAGGTGAAGTTGATGATTTGCGTGAAATCGCAGGTGTCGGACCTAAAATTGAGCGCATTCTACATGATTTAGGTATTTATCATTTTTACCAAATTGCTGCGTGGACGCGCCGTGAGGTGGAATGGGTCGACAATTATTTGACCTTTAAAGGCCGGATTGATCGAGAAAATTGGATCGAGCAGTGTAAAATGCTTGCGCGAGGTGAGGCTACTGATGGGCAGCGAAAATATAGAGCTGGTAAACATATATAGATTTGTTTGAGTGCCTGCCAAAGCGCAATGACCATAGTTAGAAGATCAGCTTACTGTAAAAACGTTTTCAACAGTGTGTCGGATGCGAGACTGGCAGGCATTTCTCCAGCAGCGACTTTCTGTATTATCGATGACATTTCTGCATTAACGACAGGATGTTGTTTGAATGCGTGCATTAAACCATCATTGATAAGAGAATTCATCCATCTTAATTGTTGCTCAGATCGCTTTTTGTCATGCGATCCAGAGCGTTTAGTTACAATTTTATGATTTTCTATTGTTTCCCAGAGCGCTTTCAGTCCTGATCCAGTTTCTCCCGAAATGGTCGCCACTGGCGGCAACCAAGAAGGATCTGCTGGTGTCATTATGTGCAAAGCATTTTTATAGTGTCGGGCTGCTCTTATCGCTGCTTTTTCATCAATATCAGATTTGTTGACAGCAATAATATCAGCGACTTCTAATACACCTTTTTTTATACCCTGAAGTTCATCTCCTGCATTGGGCAACATTAGGACGAGAAAAACATCGACCATATCTGCTACAACCGTTTCAGATTGTCCAACCCCCACTGTTTCTACTAGGATTATGTCATATCCAGCAGCTTCACATAACAATAGAGTTTCTCGGGTTTTGCGAGCGACACCCCCTAGAGTTTCGCCCGCTGGCGAAGGGCGAATAAAGGCTGACGGATCAACTGACAATTTATCCATTCGAGTTTTATCACCCAGAATGGAACCTCCTGATCGTCTTGAGGTTGGGTCTACGGCCAGAACTGCAACTTTATGTCCAAGGCTGGTAAGGTGGGATCCAAAATTATCAATGAAAGTAGATTTTCCAACCCCCGGCACCCCTGTAATACCAATTCGACGTGCCTTACCTGTGCGATTCATAACGTCAGCTAGCAGGTTACGTGCTTGTTGTTGATGATCTTCTCTTTTTGATTCAACCCATGTTATCGCTCGTGCTAAACCAGCTCGAGAATAAAGGTCTTCTGGTGATATGTTTAAGCTTTTCAAAGTTAACGACCTGATTCGTCGATGTCTTGTACTGAATTTTCAAGAATGGATCTGGCATCATAGACTAGGTCTTCAGAATCTGTCGGAGACAATTCGTTTCCTGTAATGATCTCCAAACGGCTTTCAAATGACTTGCTTGGTGGCGTGAGATCAAAACCTATTCCAACACCTACACCGCTAAAGCCTCTGGAGCCGCCACCAGCTGACACACCAATTTGTGTGCCATTATTTTCTCTGCCACCAACTTGATAAGTTGATTTGGAAACCAGCCGAAACCAATCATGATTATTCTCAAGAGTAATTTCCGCTGCTCTTCTCAGCGCTAACTTCTCTACCGCTAGTGAGGGAGCGTCATTTGCGCCTGTAAACACGACGCTAAACCGATTTGATTCAATTTTTTGATCTTGGTACCCGATGCCATTTTTACTCATGGGTGCGTACACCGTAGAGGGAGAAGCACAAGCAACGAGAACACAGGCAAATATACAGGTCGTGATTATACGGGGCATAAATTTCTCCATTCTCAGGACGGTAAAAATGCCCCGATACGTCTATTTGTAGGTGTTAGGCTGAGGGTGTTCATCCATATAGATATGCGTCTCGTTCACTAACATATTGGCAGCATCAACGGTATCAGCTTGAGAAACAGATAGTTTTAAATCTTCTTCTTCAAGTTTCCACAAATGATCCGCGACTTCCGAAGGTTCTGCATCATTTAATAACAATCTAAGAATACCCGGAACAAGAGGATCATAAACATCAATTGATGTTGGGTCTTCATTGATATCCATTGGATCCCAATCCCTCCAAAGGACTTCACCTATGATCTGCGTGAGGCCTTTCAGCCAACGGTCCAGTTCCATATCTGCTTTAGGCATTGGGTCTCCGATTCTAGAAGTTCGTATTTAGGAGTTATGCTCCAATTGTGACCCTAGCTTGGCAATAAGTTCAATACATGATTCAGCAATTATTGTTCCTGGAGCGAAAATTGCTGCAGCACCAGCAGAATACAGCTCTTTATAATCTTGTGGAGGAACGACTCCGCCAACGACGATCATGATATCTTCACGTCCTTCATCAGTAAGTGCTTTTTTTAGTGCTGGTACGAGAGATAAATGTCCTGCAGCTAATGAAGATGCGGCGACAACATGAACATCGTTTTCTACGGCTTGTCTGGCAACTTCTTCGGGAGTTTGAAATAGGGGGCCAATATCAACATCCCAGCCTAGGTCCGCCATGCCTGAAGCAACAACTTTTTGACCGCGATCATGACCGTCTTGACCCATTTTGGCGATGAGTATTCGAGGACGCCGTCCTTCGTTTTCTTCAAATTTATTAGCGCTTTCAAGTGCTAAGTTTACACGATCAGATTTTGCTTTCATGCCAGCAGCATATACCCCCTGAATAGAATTGATAACTGCTTTGTGTCTGCCAACGACGTTTTCAATCGCTAATGAGATTTCGCCAACTGTGGCATTAGCACGGGCAGCATCCACTGCTAGCTCTAGCAAATTACCTTTACCAGATTTCATAGAGGCTGAAATTGCGGAAAGGGATTCTGCAACTTTTACATTGTCGCGATTGGCTTTTAGTTTTGTTAATTTTTCTAATTGTAGCTTGTAAACACTAGCATTATCGACTTTTAAAACAGGGACGTCTTCGGCTTCTTCAAGCTGATATTTATTGACTCCGATAACAGATTGGACACCAGAATCTATGCGTGCTTGTGTTCTTGCAGCGGATTCTTCTATTCGAATTTTGGGAAGACCCTTTTCGATGGCTTTAGCCATTCCACCCATTTCTTCAACTTCTTCAATATGTTGCCAAGCCTTTTCAGCGAGGTCGTGCGTTAGGCGTTCAACATAATATGACCCACCCCACATATCGATGGTTTGGCAGGTGCCAGCTTCTTGTTGAAGGAAAATTTGGGTGTTTCTAGCTATGCGGGCAGAAAAATCAGTGGGTAGAGCCAGTGCTTCATCTAGCGCGTTTGTGTGTAAGGATTGTGTCTGTCCGTTGACTGCAGCCATAGCTTCTAGGCAGGTTCGTATAACATTATTGTTCACATCTTGTGCAGTCAGTGACCATCCAGAGGTTTGTGAGTGTGCGCGTAGTGATAAAGATTTGGGGTTTTTAGGTGAAAATTTGTTGACGAGCTTGGACCATAAGAGTCGACCCGCCCGCATTTTTGCAACTTCCATATAATAATTCATACCTATCGCCCAGAAGAAGGACAAGCGAGGTGCGAAGGCATCAACATCTAGACCGGCTTCAATACCAGCTTTGATGTATTCAACTCCATCAGCAAGCGTATATGCCAATTCAAGGTCAGCGCTCGCTCCGGCTTCTTGCATGTGATATCCTGAGATAGATATCGAATTGTATTTCGGCATTTTCTGAGACGTGTATGCAAAAATGTCTGAGATGATGCGCATTGAAGGGCTTGGTGGATAAATATAAGTATTACGCACCATGAATTCTTTTAGAATATCATTTTGGATTGTTCCCGAAAGCTTCTCAGGCGGCACACCTTGTTCTTCGGCAGCGACGATAAAGAGCGCGAGAATAGGCAGCACCGCTCCATTCATCGTCATGGATACCGACATTTTGTCTAAGGGTATGCCATCAAACAATGTTCTCATGTCGAGGATTGAATCAATAGCAACACCGGCCATACCTACATCGCCCGATACACGCGGATGATCACTATCATATCCGCGGTGTGTGGCGAGGTCGAAAGCAACAGAAAGACCTTTTTGCCCTGCCGCTAAATTTCGGCGATAGAAAGCATTTGATTCTTCAGCAGTAGAAAACCCTGCATATTGACGAATGGTCCAAGGGCGTTGTGGATACATGGTCGGGTAGGGGCCACGGCCAAAAGGTGCAATTCCAGGCCAATCATCAAGAAAGTCTAGGTGTTGGGTGTCTTTTGCCGTGTAAAGTGATTTAACCTTTACGTCTTCTGGTGTTTCCCAAATTGCGTCAGCCCCATCACCAGCTGATCGTTTCCAGTTTTCAATCGTTTTATCGGTGACTTGCCCAGATTCTGGCTGATCCAAGTCTATCTTCGTAAAGTCTGGTGTAGAAATAGTCATTGTTCATCTCCAAAGGAGCGGCCTGAAATTGTTTGAGGTTTGTCCTTCATCAAATAAATTCGGCCTGTATCTGAGAATATTTAGATTAAAGAGCTAAGCCCAATTCAGAGTGAGCAAGCTCTAAGCTGGCAATGACATCAACACCGATGTGAATGAATTCATCTATGCCGGCTTCTTGCCATGCATCTCTGCTTTCCATGGGTGGTTTACCTGCGAGATATAATCGAGCGACGCCTGCTGCTCCGAGTTCTCTCGCTGTATCTGCCGCTTCTTGTAAATAGCGTTCATCGCTTCCACATAAGCATGCAAGGATACACCCAGATTTTTGAAATGCCTCTGCTAATTCTTCGGCTGTACCTGAATGATATTCGGCGACCAAGCCGCCAGCAGCAAAAAAGTTTGTCGCAAATGATGTGCGGGCTGTGTGTTCGGACAAAGGGCCAAGAGCGGCGAGAAACACTTTGGGTTTGATGTTGTTTTTAGCCTCAAATTTCTCAGCGTAATCTCTCAAGTTTTCAAAAGGTTTGGCAAGACGCATAGGCCAGAAAGGATTTGTTTCTAAAACATTTTCGTTCGAATACGTCAGATCTTTAAGCGTGAGGTTATTTTCACTTTCGGTTATAAGATCAGCCATCGAATAGGATTTTGGAGTTTTACCAGTCGGTTGGGCTGCTTGGGATATTGTTGTTTCTACATCTGGCGTAATATAGGTGGCGGCAGTTTCTTGTAGTTGAGGGTAGTCTGAAACGCCAGTTATCTGAACCTTTCGATGTGCGACATCGATAAGTCTGTTTGATCTGATTTTGTTGACTTGCGGTTGGAATTTTCCATCTAATATAGATGAGAGATAACCACCTGATTTTTCAATCGACTGGAAAATTCCCCACGCTTTCAGAGAAAGCTCATCGGAAATTGATGCAATGCTCCATGCTCCACCAGACGGATCCATGACTTTGCCCAAAAATGATTCTTCTTGTGCTATGATTTGGGTATTTCTAGCGATGCGCCGCGCCTGAGGTGAGGGAAGTCCCAAAGCATCCGTAAATGTTCTAATTGTGACAATGTCAGCGCCGCCAACACCAGCTGCGAAACAGGCTGCAGTATTTCTTAAAATGTTCACCCAAGGGTCTCGGGCGGTCAACATTCTGCGTGAGGAGACAGCTTGTAAGCTTATCGAGAATTCGTTTTCGGCCACACCAAATTCTTGTGCGACTTTTGCCCACATTCTACGCGCGGCACGGATTTTTGCGATTTCTATTAGATAGTCTGAGCCAACAGCTACAGTGAAGTTGATGCTTGAAATGGCGGTCACTGCATCAACACCCGATTCTACAAGTAATCTTACATATTGAGTCCCGCTAGCAATTAACGACGCTAATTCCTGCGCTTCTGAACCGCCTGCTTCATGCACAGGACGCCCGTCTACTCTTAGAAAAGTGGAGCATTTAAAATCTTCTGCCAAAGATTGAACGCAGTCAGTTAATTCCATTGTTAATTGCGCTAAATCGCCGTTCAAGTGACCTGAACGCGTCAGGCAACCAATTGGGTCATAGTTGAATGCAAGTTTTAATGAATTGGTATCGTCAGAATTTGCATGGGCAAATGCGGCGAGCATAGCTGCGGCAGCTTTACCGGATTCTATAGAAGCACCAGTGACTTCTAGTCCAATCGGTGCCCAATCGAGTTTCACGCCTTGAAGTGTTTTTTCAAAGTCAGATAGCGTTCTGATACATACACCACGCTCTCCTTCTTCGTCTATGCGAAGTTCAATAGAGCTAACGCCATGTTCAAGGTCGGCTAAAATGGATTGATTGGCATCAGCAGGAGAAGGATAGGAAATAATCTGACGAATGTCCCAAGGCAAAAATGGGTCTGAGGATGGTTTGCCGCCTCTGATAAAGGGGTATTGCCCTGGAAGCCCGGTCTTATCAGTTGAGGATTGCCAGTCCGTATCTCTATAAAGCGCTTTGATCGTTAAATCGTCATAGGTGCTAGTCCCTAAAGTATCGACGCTTCTGCCTTTTAAGGCCTTATCCAATAGTGCGAGCCATTCAGACTCATTTGTTCTGCCAAACTCGGATGAGAGTTGAAAAGTGTTAGTATCTGCCATCCCGCGATTTCCCGAATTTTGTTTATTTTTGTTGCACTACAGCATAAATCATATCGACCCGCTAGGGGCGTGACATTCAGTCACTATATCGTTGAGCGAACATAAAACAGGAATTCTAGTTGGCGATACCCCCTCTAGCTAGGTCGTTGATTAGACTTATGTCGGTAGGGTTGCCACTCAATCTGTGACGATAGACTTGTGTGTTTTCCAATATTCGTTGCACATAATTTCTAGTTTCAGAAAAAGGGATGCTTTCGATAAAATCTATTGGGTCAATTTCGTCTTTCCTCGGGTCACCATATTCTTCAATCCAGCGTTTGGGGCGGCTTGGTCCAGCATTATAAGCTGCTAATGCTAGAATATAGGATCCATTGAAATCCTCAATTAAATCATCAAGGTAACTTCTACCGACCTTCAAATTGTAAATTGGGTCATCAGTTAGCCAGCTTTGGCGGAATGGCAGGCCGATACTTCTGGCTGTTTGACGCCCTGTTGCTGGCAGGAGTTGCATCATTCCTCTCGCATTCGCATGGCTGATAGCAGTTGGTGTTAACTCACTTTCTTGCCGAGACAATGCCATCACTAAAGCTGGTTCTGCTATGCCTGAGCCTGGGCTATCTGGGAGACTGATAACAGGAAAAGCCGCATTAGGAGCGATATGTCCATTTGCTAAACCAGCTTTACCATTTCTAATTCCAGCTCTTGGTTCGAGATAATGCACTGCAAGGTCTGATAACATCTCATGTTCTTGAGGTGTGGTGAGGGTATCGTCTACGAAAAAAGAAAAACGCTCAAATGATTGAAGTCGTCCCGACTCAGCCATTAACATTGCGGCTTTGATGACGGGCTTAGACTCAAATAATGTTCTTTGTTCAGTTGTTGCAGGTTCTGGCAAGGCTAGCGTTAACTGGGCGTCACTTTTTCCGGCGTCCTTTAGCCTTTGAGCTGCCATCTGACCATAAAACACAAAATTATAGTGGGCAGCTTGCTCATAACTTTGGATTGCCTCAGTTGTCTTATTTTGAGCGGTCAAAGCTTCGCCTCGCCAAAATAAACCTCGCGCCAAACTAATAGGAGAACCGACCCCTTTTGAGAGGGTGTCGAAATGTTCGTATGCGACTTCGGGCTTATTTAGGTATTTTAAGGCGACCCAGCCGGCATTAAATTCAGCTTCGGCGAAGCCTGTGCCTTCTGCCAAGCCGTGATGAGCGGCCATTTTATAAGCCTCATCCCAACGTTTTTCTTTGATCAGTGTCCTCAGAAGGAGGCGGCGTTCATACCATATCTTTTCTCGACCAGTTATTGAGGTGAGGAATGGGTCAATTTCTAGTATGGCTTCTATTGCGCCATCATAATTGTTTAAGCGCTTACGTCTCCATCTTGCGCGTTCATATAAGAGGCCAGGATCAGATTGATTGTTCTTTGGTACGGCGTTGATGAGGGAATCGACACCGCGAAGTCCCTCCATTAATCCAATTCTTGCCTGAATTAGTTTTTTTTCCGAAGATGAAAGTCTATTGATAAGGTTTTTCGCACTACTGCGTTGATTGCCCCACAAAAGCATATCGACACGTTTTGAGTGGTCTTCTTGTGTTAGGTCTTTGCCAAACTCTAACAAGATTTGACGTTCATCTGAACGCGAAAGTGAATGATGCCACCAGATATTTTTTATAGTGGCTAAAGCTTGTTTTGAGTTCGATTTTCGTTTGAGAAGGCGTGCATAGGTTAGCTTTCCTGTGCCGGTGACAGGAGGGTGAAGTTTGAACCATGCTGACAATTGTGTGTCACTAAAACCGGAATAACTTAGAATGCTTTCGGCCTGTTTTTTCATTTCAATCGTTTTGGGCCAGTCGGATAAGCGTTCTAATGCCAATTCAAGTTCGTCAAATGTCGGGTTTGCAGAGGAATTTGTCGTTAATTTCCATAACAGCAAATCACTTACAGTTAGGTCGGTAGTTTTTTTCTTGATATTTCTGACAATTGTCCAATTGCCTAAATCAGCTGCATCTAGGGCTTCTGTCAGGTCTTTGTAGACATTTTTCTCTACTATTTTGGAGCGAATTTCTTCCACAGGTTTTAGAGATGGAGCAGAAGGAATCGCATTTGCCATCGACGTGCCGACGGAAAATAGAATAAGAGCGAGGCAAAGAATTCGTTTCATGACTTGCAAAACCTGATTGTGGCGCGAATAACCACCTTAGTAATCGATAAACGTGAACGGTCAGTGAGCGTTTTAAATAAATATCTAAAATGTCTACTCGTATTGGAGGACACCATGTTTAAAGGGTCAATCCCAGCTCTTATTACACCTTTTCGCAATGGGAAGGTTGATGAACAAGCTTTTGAAAAATTGGTGATTCGACAAATCGACGCTGGAAGCCATGCCGTTGTACCGTGTGGAACAACTGGGGAAAGTGCGACTTTATCACATGACGAGCATCGTCGCGTCGTAGAATTATGTGTAGAAATTGTAGCAGGTCGAATTCCTGTCATAGCTGGTGCTGGCTCCAATTCAACGCAAGAAGCAATAGGTCTTGTTGCTCATGCGAAAGCTGTTGGCGCACATGCTGCGCTAACAGTGTGTCCATATTATAACCGACCATCACAACCAGGGTTGCGCGCTCATTTTTTAGCAATTGCTGATGCAGTTGAGCTTCCATTAGTCCTTTATAATGTTCCTGCGCGAACAGTGTCTGATTTGGAACCTGAAACTTTAGGTGAGTTATCTAAGCATCCCAATATTGTTGCATTAAAAGATGCCACAGGGGATTTGGGGCGTGTGGCGTGGCATGCGAATGTGTGTGAAGATGAATTTATTCTGTTAAGTGGAGATGACCCCAGCGCAATCGGTTTTAATGCGCTGGGCGGAGTTGGATGTATTTCGGTAACCGCCAACCTAGCACCCAAAGCATGTGCTGATTTGCAAAATGCAATAATGGCGGGAGATTATATAAAAGCACGTGAAATTAACGCAACGCTACAAAAATTACATCGTGCGATGTTCTTTGAACCAAGTCCTGCCCCTGTTAAATTTGCAATGGCTGAACTAGGTTTGTGTGATCCAGAAGTTAGAAGTCCTATTCTTGAAATTCAATCAGAACAGGTGAAGGAAGATATAAGGTCAGCCATGCGTGAAGCTGGTCTACTGTCCTAGAAGGTTATAATGGCAAAAAAGAAAAAACAGGATGGGGGCGGTCTGGTTGCAGAAAACCGTCAGTCTCGCCGAAATTATGAAGTTGTTGATACATTAGAAGCCGGCATTGCATTGGTTGGGACGGAAGTGAAATCCCTCCGTTTGGGGCGGGCAAATATATCGGAGAGTTATGCGAGGGATGAACAGGGCGAACTGGTATTGGTGAACGCGACGATTCCAATTTACCCACCTGCTTCGCGTTTCAATCACGAGCCGCTTCGTATGCGGAAGCTGTTGCTGAAAAAGAAAGAACTTGCGAAGTTGATGCAAGGGATAACAAGAGACGGTATGACAATCGTCCCTCTGAAATTGTATTTCAATGAACGCGGTATCGCAAAGCTATTATTGGGGTTGGCCAAGGGGCGCAAAAATCATGATAAACGCGATGTGGAGAAAAAGCGTGATTGGGATAAACAAAAGGCGCGATTGATGAGGGCGAAAGGCTAAATTCCTTGTAGGACTTCAATTTGACGCAAAATTCGATATTTTTATCTGGTCATTTTGACGCATCTTGTCTTGTTAGTTGTGATTCTAGTTTGAACGGCTAAAAAATGGGTGTGAACGCTCAAAATCAAATAATTTCTGAGCTTTAGCGAAAAATTTAATTGAGAATTGTTTGAAACCTTGGAATTGAAAATCGTTATCAAGTAGCGTCAAAAATCTACAGTTTTCAACTGGCTAATCTTTCTTATGAGAAAGGCTAGTTTCCCTTACTGTAATTAGGCCAATGAATTCTCTGTGAGTGTTTTTGATAAATTATAATTAAGGTGCTTTTCGAGTAAGGTAACCTTTGCTAAAGCCATGAACGCTAATCGCCAGCTGACGCTATGACTATGTGCGGCAATATTGCCATATGAGTGCTTCATTTTTGACAAGAACGAAAATGTTGGGCTTTAGGTCCCTTGCATGTAATGCCAAAGCGTCTTAGGCCGATCCGCAAACTGCTAGGAATACGTAATGCAAGACGTTCAATCACTTGTTCTAAATTATTTACCAGTTGTTATTTTCTTCGCGCTTGGCCTTGCTCTTTGTTTGGCCTTTCTCGTTGCTTCAGCTGTGTTGTCGCCAAATAATCCGGACCCAGAAAAAAACTCAGCATACGAATGTGGTTTCAACCCGTTCGATGATGCGCGGATGAAATTTGATATTCGTTTTTATCTCGTGGCAATTTTGTTCATCATTTTTGATTTAGAAGTCGCATTCTTGTTTCCTTGGATTTTTCAGGTCGATGCAGGAAATATCGCTGCCTTCTGGTCTATGATGGTGTTTTTAGGCGTTTTGACGATTGGCTTCATATATGAGTGGAGTTCTGGCGCATTGGAGTGGGAATAAAATGAATAAGATGTCTACTCCAACAATAAATAGCGCCCAGTCAGCTTCGGATGCTAGTGCCAAGATAAGAGGCGATGACCCTTTCTTTGCTGGCGTTTCTGATGAATTAGCCGATAAAGGTTTTGTTGTTGCGAAGCTCGATGATGCAATTTCTTGGGCGCGCACCGGATCACTAATGTTTATGAGTTTCGGTTTGGCGTGTTGTGCCGTCGAAATGATGCACGCAGCCAATCCCCGTTATGATATGGAGCGTTTTGGTATGGCTCCGCGCGGTACACCGCGCCAATCTGATCTGATGATCGTTGCTGGTACGCTTACAAACAAAATGGCACCGGCCATGCGAAAAGTGTACGACCAAATGGCAGAGCCACGTTATGTGATCTCTATGGGCTCATGTGCGAATGGTGGAGGATATTACCATTATTCTTATTCTGTTGTTCGTGGATGCGACCGCATTGTGCCGGTTGATGTGTATGTTCCTGGTTGTCCACCAACTGCAGAAGCTTTGATGTACGGTCTTTTGCAGCTTCAAAAGAAAATTCGACGCGAGGGGACTATCGACCGATGAGCTTGTCCTACATCAATGGTGAAACTCTCGAAGAGTTGGTTAGCCATATTGAAACAGAGCAACCGCATTCTGTGAAATCATGTGCTGTGGTGAATGATGAATTAGTCGTTTATGCTGTGCGTGATCAGATAATGTCGCTTATGCGTTTTTTGAGAAGCGATTCTCAGTGTCGGTTTGAAACTTTGGCTGACCTTTGCGCTGTTGACTATCCAGAGCGTGCGGAGCGATTTGAAGTTGTGTATCACATGCTTTCAATGAGTTTGAACCAACGCATTCGTGTGAAGGTTTCAACGGATGAGGAAAGCCCTGTGCCAAGCCTTGTGGAACTGTTCCCTTGTGCAAATTGGAATGAACGTGAAGCATTCGACATGTATGGTGTTTTGTTTTCCGGACACCCAGATTTGCGCCGTATATTAACGGATTATGGTTTTGAAGGACATCCTTTGCGGAAAGATTTCCCGCTAACTGGACATGTCGAAGTGCGTTATGACGAAGTTGAAAAACGCGTTGTTTATCAACCTGTCAAACTTGTTCAAGAATATAGAAATTTTGATTTTATGTCACCGTGGGAAGGTATGCAAAGCGTGCTGCCGGGTGATGAAAAAGCAGATGGGGAAGAGGCTTAGATTATGGCTGACGGAACTTCATCATCACACGACCCAGACAGCCGTAAGTTTACAATAAACTTTGGCCCTCAACATCCAGCGGCACATGGCGTGCTTAGAATGGTGTTGGAGCTGGATGGAGAAATTGTAGAACGTGTTGATTCTCACATTGGTCTTTTGCACCGCGGGACTGAGAAATTAATCGAATACAAGACTTACCTTCAGGCGATGCCGTATTTTGATCGGTTAGATTATTGTGCGCCAATGAACCAAGAGCATGCATGGTGTCTCGCTATCGAGAAGCTTGCAGGTATTACAGTGCCGCGTCGTGCTTCATTTATTCGGGTCTTGTATTCTGAAATTGGTCGTCTTCAATCTCACTTGTTGAATGTAACCACTCAGGCGATGGATGTGGGTGCTTTGACACCTATCACTTGGGGATTTGAAGAGCGCGAAAAATTGATGGTATTTTATGAGCGTGCATCTGGAAGCCGTATGCATGCTGCATATTTCCGTCCAGGTGGTGTTCATCAGGATGTGCCACCGGAATTGTTAGAAGATATTTATGATTTCTGTGACCCATTCCTTAAAGTACTTGATGATATTGAAGGGCTTTTGACAGAAAGTCGTATTTTCAAACAGCGGAATGTGAACATAGGTCAGGTGTCCACGCAAACAGCATTAGACTGGGGATTTTCCGGAGTGATGGTGCGTGGTTCAGGCATGGCTTGGGATCTAAGACGGTCTCAACCTTATGAAATCTATTCTGAATTGGATTTTGGAATTCCCGTTGGTAAACATGGCGATTGTTATGACCGCTATATCTGCCGCATGGATGAGATGCGTGAATCTATAAAGATTATCAAGCAATGTATTGATATGATTCCGATCGGTCCGGTTCTGCCTGAACGTTCAAAATATGCGCCTCCTCGTCGTGGTGAAATGAAGGCATCAATGGAAGCGTTGATCCACCATTTCAAGCTTTACACTGAGGGCTTTCATGTACCTGAAGGCGAAGTTTATGCGACTGTAGAGGCGCCTAAAGGTGAGTTTGGCGTGTATCTTGTTTCGGATGGAAGTAATCGTCCTTATCGCGCAAAAATTAAAGCACCGGGCTATGCGCATTTGCAAGCTATGGATCACCTTTGTAAGGGGCATCAATTGGCGGATGCATCTGCAATTCTAGGTTCTCTGGATATAGTATTCGGAGAAATAGACCGATGATCGCAGACCTAACGCCGGAACAGATCGTACAAGCGCAGCTTGAGGCATATAATGCTCAAGACGTTGAGAAATTTTGTGAATATTTTTCTGAAGATGTATTCGCAGCAGGGTATCTAGGAGACGTGATCTGCCAAGGTATTGAAGCTTGGAAGCAGCGTCATGTTAAAATATTTGCAGAATTTCCAAACAATACAGCTAACTTGGTCCACAGAATTGTTTTAGGTGAAACTGTTATTGATCATGAAGATGTGAGCCGTGGAAATGGCGATGCTAATTTTCTGGTCGGTTGTATTTACACGATAAAAAATGCGCGCATCACACGCGTTGAATACGTCAAAGCGAGTTAGATAATGAGTAGTATTCGTCGATTTGACATTGAGGCAGGCGGAGAAAGCTTTGCTTTTAAAGCTGAGACAGAAGAAAAAATAGCATTCTGGTTATCTAAATATCCGGAAGAACGTAAACGTTCCGCTGTTATCCCAATGTTGTGGATGGCCCAAAAGGATAATAAAGGCTGGTTGTCAGAACCTGCTATGAGAGAAGTCGCTGACCGTTTGGGAATGGCATATATTCGCGTTTACGAAGTTGCGACTTTTTACACAATGTTTCGTATGCAGCCTGTTGGTAAATTTCACATACAAGTGTGTGGGACAACGCCGTGCATGTTACGCGGATCAGATGATTTGATGAAAGTATGCAAATCTAAGATCGGTGAAAAAGGTCATGTCGGTGCTAATGGAAAGTTGTCTTGGGAAGAAGTTGAATGCTTAGGAGCATGTGTGAATGCACCAATGGCACAGATCAACGACTATTATTATGAAGACTTAGACGAAGCGAGTATGACGTCTCTTCTTGATGATTTTGTTGCCGGGAAAAATCCTGCGCCAGGCACACGAGCAGACCGCAAGAACAGTGCGCCTGAAGGTGGACTTACTTCTTTGCTAGATGAAACCCTTTATGATGGCTCCATGGCCAAGCCTCTTACGGTTATTCCTGGTGCGCCTGTAGAAGCGGTCGTTGAAATTGAGGCCGAGCAAGAAATTACTGAAGTAAAAGAAGAAGTTAAAGTCGAATTGGTTGCTGATGAAAAATCAGAAGAGATTGACGACAGTGAAACTACTGCTTCAGGTGAAGAAACAGCTAAGCCGACATTGGAAGACGTGAATCGTCCTGTTTCATTGGACGCGCCAAATGATGGTGTGAAAGATGACTTAAAGCGTATCTCAGGTGTCGGACCCAAAATTGAAGAGACTTTAAATTCACTGGGTGTGTTTCATTTTTCTCAAATTGCCGATTGGAACAGAGAAAATGTCGCATGGATAGATGCGTTTTTAAGCTTCAAAGGCCGAGTTGATCGCGAAGAGTGGATTTCTCAATCAAGATTGTTAGCGGCTGGTGGCGAGACTGATTTCTCAAAACGTAAAGCTGAAACTAAACCAAAGAAAGACTAAGGCGAATATGAACAACCAAGACCAAAAATCACAGATAAAGGCGTTGCTGGTTCCAGCACTGCTAGAGACTCTGTGCATTGGTGCTGGTGTCGCTGCATGGCTTTCAACTGATAAAATTATATGGCTCGCTATAGGCGTAGTAGCAGGAACTGGATTTTCCATTCCTGCCATTATTACTTACGTGCGCGCAAACAAGGGGCAAAAGTAATGCTGCTCGATAAAGATCGCATTTTTACAAACCTGTATGGTCATCATGACTGGTCCCTTGAAGGGGCGAAGCAACGCGGCGCATGGAATTCAACCAAAGAGCTTATGCAATTTGGTCCTGAGTGGATTTGCGATCAAATAAAAGACTCAGGTCTTCGAGGGCGTGGCGGAGCTGGATTTCCAACAGGCCTGAAATGGACTTTCATGCCTAAAGAAGTGAAAGACCGCCCGCACTATCTAGTTGTCAATGCTGATGAATCTGAGCCAGGTACATGTAAAGACCGTGATATCATGCGTCACGACCCTCATCTTTTGATTGAAGGGTGTCTGATTGCTTCATACGCAATGCGCGCAAATACGTGTTATATCTATTTACGCGGTGAGTATATTTTCGAGCGAGAACGTCTGCAGCAAGCAATCAATGAGGCCTATAAAGCTGGATTGATTGGTAAGAATGCGTGCGGATCTGGTTGGGATTTCGATCTACATGTTCATCATGGTGCTGGTGCATATATTTGTGGTGAAGAAACAGCATTGCTAGAAAGCCTTGAAGGTAAAAAAGGGCAGCCTCGTTTGAAGCCACCATTCCCAGCAAATGCTGGGCTTTATGGTGCGCCAACCACGGTGAATAATGTTGAATCTATTGCAGTTGCTCCGACTATTTTACGTCGCGGTGCTGGATGGTTTAAAAAGTTCGGACGTGACAATAACGCTGGTACAAAAGTGTTTGCGATTTCAGGTCATGTAAACCGTCCATGTAATGTTGAAGAAGAAATGTCTATTCCTTTAAAGACATTGCTAGAAACACATTGTGGCGGCGTTCGTGGCGGCTGGGAAAACCTTAAAGCGGTTATCCCAGGTGGTTCATCTGTGCCTATGATTCCCAAAGATATATGTGATGACGTCTTGATGGATTTTGATGCGCTGCGTGAAGTGCAATCTGGTCTGGGGACAGCGGCTGTAATCGTGATGGATCAGTCAACAGATGTTGTTCGTGCAATTGCTCGCTTGGCTTACTTTTATAAACACGAGAGCTGTGGACAATGTACGCCTTGTCGTGAAGGAACCGGCTGGATGTGGCGTGTTCTGACTCGGATGGTCAAAGGTGAAGCTGAAGCTTCAGAGATAGATATGCTTCTAGATGTTTCTTACCAGATAGAAGGTCACACTATTTGTGCGCTAGGAGATGCGGCAGCATGGCCGGTCCAAGGTCTTATTCGCCATTTCCGTTCCGAAATTGAAGAACGTATTTCCAGTTATCGTATTGGTCGTCCGCATGTGCCGGGCGCTAACATTGCAGCAGCGGAGTAGTTTGAATGTCTGATACTGCTAAAGTTGTTGTCGACGGCGTAGAAGTCGAAGTTCCGCGTAATTATTCACTTCTTCAAGCTTGTGAAGAAGCGGGTGCGGAAATTCCCCGTTTTTGTTACCATGAACGTCTTTCCATAGCTGGTAATTGCCGGATGTGTTTGGTTGATTGGGTGGGGGCACCTAAGCCGATCGCTTCCTGTGCGCAGGCTGTAGGGGATATGCGTCCTGATCGCGACGGTTCGCCGCCTAAAATTTCTACAAAATCTGAGCGTGCAATAAAGGCGCGTAACGGTGTGATGGAATTTTTGTTGATCAACCACCCTCTTGATTGCCCAATTTGCGATCAAGGTGGTGAATGTGATCTACAAGATCAGGCAATGGGTTTTGGCCGCGCAGCAAGTCGCTATCAAGAGCCAAAACGTGCCGTTGATGACAAATATATGGGACCATTGGTCAGCACAGTGATGACGCGGTGTATACAATGTACGCGGTGTGTACGTTTTGCTGCTGAGGTTGCTGGAGTTGAAGAAATTGGTCTTATCAGCCGTGGTGAAGACGCACAAATCACGACTTACCTAGAGGCGTCGCTTGAGTCGGAGCTGTCAGGTAACGTTATTGATCTTTGTCCAGTCGGCGCATTGACGTCTAAACCTTATTCTTTCAACGCACGTCCATGGGAATTGCGTAAAACAGAATCAGTAGATGTTATGGATGCAATGGGAGCAGCTATTCGTGTTGATGCACGTGGATCTGCTGTTTTGCGAGTCATGCCGCGTATAAATGAAGAAATCAATGAAGAGTGGATTTCTGATAAGACACGTTTCGCGATTGATGGTCTTGGGCGTCAACGCTTAGATAAGCCTTATATCCGTAAAAATGGTAAGCTGGCTCCAGCCTCTTGGGATGAAGCTTTAGAGGTTGTCGCAAGCAAGCTTAAAGGTGACGCGTCTAAGATTGCTGCAATAGCTGGTGATCTAGCCTGTGTTGAAGGTATGAAAGCTGCTCTTGATTTGCTGCGATCAATCGGTGTGAAGTCAACTGATTGTCGTCAAGATGGTGCTAAATTGGCGCTTGATAATGAGGGCAACAAACTGCCGCGTGAAAGTTATCTTTTCAATTCTTCCATTATGGGGATTGATGAGGCTGATGCCGTATTAATTATTGGTGCAAACCCTCGTAAAGAAGCTGCAGTTCTAAACGCAAGAATACGCAAAAACTGGTTACACCGTGATATGCCGGTTGCCTTAATCGGTGAAGCTGTTGATCTCTCCTATGAATACACTCATTTGGGTAATGGATCAGAGACACTCAAAGGAATTAAGTCTGGCGACGGTGTGTTTGAAGCCCTGAAGGCAGCGAAGCGCCCAATGATTATTGTTGGACAAAGCGCGCTAGCTAGAGAAGATGGTTCTGCTGTATTAGCTTTGGCATCTCAACTCGCAGCGGATGTTGGTTGCTTTACAGCGAAGACAGAAAACGAACCTGCTTGGAATGGCTTTAATGTTCTTCACAATGCCGCTGCTCGTGTCGGTGGTCTAGATCTTGGTTTCTTGCCAATAGATGGCGGATTGGATCTCGCTGGTATTTTAGCGGGTGCTCAAGATGGCAGTATTGAAACGATTATTTCACTCGGTGCTGACGAAATCGTTGGGGATTCATTTGGCAAGGCATTCGTAGTTTATGTCGGCACGCATGGCGATGAAGGTGCGCATCGTGCAGATGTCATCCTGCCGTCTGCTGCCTACACCGAAAAATCTGCAACTTATGTAAACACTGAGGGACGTGTTCAGCGCACTCAGAGAGCTGTTGGCCTTAAAGGTGAATCACGTGAGGATTGGTCTATCTTCCGCGCGTTGTCTGCAAAATTAGATAAACCATTGCCTTATGATAGCCTTACAGCGCTCCGCGCAGATTTGAACGAGACGTTGCCAGTTTTCAAAGGGATGGATTATGCACCCCTTACGACAGAAGAGAGTGTTGCGCCGCCTTACGGTAAAGCTGGAGAAGTTGCCGATGCAAGTTTTGCCGCTGCCATTGGTGCATTTCACTTAACAAACTCTATCGCACGGGCATCAAAAACCATGGCCGAATGTGCCGAGCTTGCTGCGCAATCAGTTGCAACAGCTGCAGAATAGGAAAAGAATATGGAACTCTTTCTGCAATGGACAAACAACAACCCTTGGCTTGCAGTGGCATTGGCTGCTGCGCAAGTTTTGGCATTTATGGTCGTATTACTGCTGGCAATTGCGATGCTTTTGTGGATGGACCGCAAAGTGCTTGCCGCGTCTATGCTGAGAAAAGGTCCAAACGTAGTTGGTCCTTTTGGTTTGCTTCAGTCATTTGCTGATTTTGGAAAGTTTCTTTTAAAAGAAATTATCATTCCTGCCGGTGCGAACAAAACTGTCTTTATTCTAGCACCTATTATTTCAACTGTAACAGCTTTGATGGCTTGGGCCGTTATTCCTGTTGCGCCGGGTTGGGTGAATGCTGACCTAAATGTTGGAGTGATCTATCTGTTCGCCATGTCATCTCTTGGTGTTTATGGGATCATCATGGGCGGGTGGGCTTCCAACTCGAAATACCCATTTCTTGGCGCACTTCGTTCAGCCGCGCAGATGGTTTCCTATGAAGTGTCTATTGGGTTTGTGATTGTCACAGTGTTGATGTTGGCAGGTTCAATGAATCTTTCCACTATCGTCGCAGCTCAATCAGGTGGTTTCTGGAACTGGAACATCTTTGGAGGAGGTCATCTTCCAATGTTGGTGATTATGTTCCCAATGTTTGTGATCTTCTTTGTATCCGCACTTGCGGAAACCAACCGTGCTCCATTTGATCTTCCAGAAGCTGAGTCAGAATTGGTGGCTGGGTATCAGGTTGAATATTCCTCGACACCATTTTTGCTTTATTACCTCGCTGAGCAGGTCGCTATCGTGTTGATGTGCGCGTTGATGACTGTTCTGTTTTTGGGTGGATGGCATTTGCCATTTTTGTCTTTACCTGATGCAATGCCTTCTTGGCTGTCTAGCGGCATTTACTGCATTGCATTTATGGTCAAAATCACATTCTTGTTTTTCCTATTTGCTATCGTTCGGGCAATTGTTCCACGCTACAGATATGACCAGTTGATGCGCCTTGGTTGGAAAATATTCCTCCCAACATCACTTATCGCCGTAATCGCAGTTTCTGCTTACGTGGTTTTCGTTAAAAACGGCGCAGTCGCGTAGTTCAGAAAGGATAGATTTCAATGTCTCGAATATCCCAAGCTATTAAAGGCGCAATGCTTTCTGATATCGTGTCAGCTCTTGGACTCGCTCTGCGCTACATGTTTACGCGAAAAGCAACGGTGAATTATCCATTTGAAAAAGGGCCGTTGAGTCCGCGTTTTCGTGGTGAACATGCATTGCGTCGTTACGCCAATGGTGAAGAGCGTTGTATTGCATGTAAATTATGTGAAGCGGTGTGCCCTGCTCAAGCGATTACTATTGAAGCTGAGCCGCGTTCTGATGGATCACGTAGGACGACTCGTTACGATATTGATATGACGAAATGTATCTATTGTGGATTTTGCCAAGAGGCTTGTCCCGTTGATGCAATTGTGGAGGGACCTAATTTTGAGTTCTCCACAGAAACTCGGGAAGAATTGTTTTACGACAAGGATCGTTTGCTTTCTAACGGTGACCGTTGGGAAAGACAGATCGCTAAGAATTTAGAACTGGATGCTCGTTACCGTTAGGTGTGAGTGAAACTATGAACCGCTAGGCAACTAGCTGATTGGCAACTGATATTAGTTGCTGAAGCAAGAAGAAAGACGAGGCGGGCGCGTGCAGCTGATCGCTTTTTATATACTCTCAACAGTCGTTCTCATTTCGGCTATATCTGTTATTGCATCACGCAATCCTGTTCATTCAGTATTGTGGTTGATCCTATCGTTTTTTACGGCGGCAGGTTTGCTTGTTTTGATCGGTGCTGAATTCCTGGCTATGCTACTCATCGTTGTCTATGTCGGGGCGGTGGCAGTTCTGTTCTTGTTCGTTGTTATGATGTTGGACGTCGATTTTGCTGAAATGCGAAAAGGCTTTGCAGATTATTTTGTCGTTGGTGGATTGGTTGCACTGGCACTGCTCGCAGAAATCGGAGTTGTTGCAGCGTCTGCAAACTCTGTTGAAGGGCGTAATTTCGATCCTTCACCAGGCGCTGATACGAATGCAGAAGCGCTCTCAAATGTCTTGTACACAGATTATTTACTTCTCTTTCAAATGGCAGGGATTGTCCTTCTGGTTGCGATGATTGGAGCGATTGTTCTGACTTTGCGTCATAGACCTGATGTGAAACGCCAGAAAGTAGAAGAGCAAACAGCACGTCGTCGCGAAGAAGCGGTAGAACTAATTAAAGTCAATCCAGGTCAGGGTATTAATGTTCACCCTGAACAGGATTAGTAGGAGGCTCAAATGGACCTAACATTAGGACACTTTCTAGCCTTATCGGCAGCTCTATTCACCATTGGTGTTTTTGGAATATTCGTAAACCGGAAGAATATCATTGTCATCTTGATGGCAATCGAACTCATCCTGTTGTCTGTTAACATAAATCTGGCAGCGTTTTCTGTTTTTAACGGAACTATCACTGGTCAGGTATTCGCCATGCTCGTCTTGACGGTTGCAGCAGCGGAGGCCGCCGTAGGTTTGGCTATCCTCGTTGTTTACTTCCGTAACCGCGGCCAAATTGCCGTGGATGACGTGAACATGATGCGCGGTTGAGCGGGTAAGGAGACCGGGGCATGAGCTGGCAAACATTTGCTGCAGTAGTTGTTGTTTTTGCACCACTTATTGGTGCGATTATTGGTGGAGCCGTGAATTTATTCACGCCTCTCAATGACGCTTTCACGAAATTAGCAACCGCAGATGATGGTGCGCACGGGCATGACGATCATGATGATCATCACGGTCACGCATCTATTCCTGCAAATCGAGCAAAACTCGATAAATTAGCGATGATAGTCACAACTGGCTTAGTTGTGATGGCTGCACTATGTGCGGCATCATTGTTCTTCGCGCAGTTTTTTGCTGCGAGTTCAGGCGTTGCTGAAACTCAATCAGTGTTGATTGCGCGTTGGATTGATGTGGGTGCGATGCAGGCTAATTGGGCTATTCGTATCGACACAATGTCGATTGTGATGATGTTTGTTGTAACAAGCGTATCCTCGCTGGTTCACATATATTCATGGGGATATATGTCCCACGATATGGGCCGCGCTCGTTTCTTCACATATCTATCATTGTTCACCTTCATGATGCTGATGTTGATTACAGCCGACAATTTTCTCCAACTATTCTTTGGTTGGGAAGGTGTGGGACTGGCTTCATATCTTTTGATCGGGTTTTGGTATCACAAGCCTTCAGCAAATGCGGCGTCAATAAAAGCTTTTGTTACAAACCGTGTTGGTGATGTTGGCTTCGCTTTGGGGATTATGACTGTCTTCTTGGTATTTGGGACAGTTGAATTCGCGCCAGTTTTTGAAGCCATCAAAACAAATGCAACAGTTACTCCATTTGCATTTGGTGAAGCAGGTCACGCTCAAGATGTGGTTGTTTCTGTTCTGGGCGTAACTGCGCCTGCGATGGAAATTATCGGTGTGCTTCTCTTTATCGGTGCAATGGGTAAATCAGCTCAGCTACTTCTTCACGTTTGGTTGCCAGATGCGATGGAAGGGCCGACCCCCGTATCCGCTCTGATCCATGCTGCAACAATGGTGACGGCTGGTGTTGTTCTAGTCGTTCTTTGTTCTCCGATCTATGAATTCACAACATATGCGTCGGCAATGATAACTTTCATTGGTGCAGCCACTGCAATTTTTGCCGCGACCGTTGCGCTTATGCAGAATGATATCAAACGCGTTATCGCGTATTCAACCTGTTCTCAGCTTGGGTACATGTTCTTTGCGGCAGGTGTGGGCGCTTATGATGCTGCAATGTTCCACCTTTTCACACACGCATTCTTTAAAGCCATGTTGTTCTTGACTGCTGGTGCCGTCATTCATGGATTGGCTGATGAACAAGATATGCGCAAAATGGGTGGTCTGCGCGCCAAAATGCCAATTGCTTGGTTGATGATGTTGATTGGAACATTGGCAATTACTGGGGTTGGTATTCCGGGAACACACATTGGTTTTGCTGGGTTCTTCTCTAAAGATGCTATCTTGGAAGAAGCATTTTTATCGGGCGGTATGTATGCACAATTTGCTTTCTGGGCAGGTATAGTTGCAGCACTCCTAACAAGTTTCTATTCATGGCGCCTCATGATCATGACGTTCCACGGAAAAACACGTGCGAATAAACATGATTTCGATCACGCTCATGACGCGCCACTGGTAATGGGAATGCCTCTTTATCTACTCGCAGGGGGAGCAGTCTTAGCTGGTGTGGTATTCTACAGCGCGTTTATTGGAGACTTAACTAAGGTCAACAAAGACTTCTGGGGAAGTTCTATCTATAAAGCAGAGATTGCGGAAACGTCACACGACGGTGAAGATGGTCATGCTCCTGTTACAGAACATGTTGTTGCGGCCAATTCTCATGGTGAAGAAAACCACGGTGATGATCATGCTGAGGCGTCTGGTCATGCTGCTGCAGACGCAGACCATGGGGACGGTCATCACGGTATCCACCCTCCAACATGGGTCCTATGGGCACCATTCTGTGCTTGGATGTCTGGTCTAGTGTTAGCAATAATTTTCTATGGATTTGTGCCGCACATTCCAAGATCAATGGGTGAGCGCTCAGGGCCAATGCACGCATTCTTGTCTAACAAATGGTATTTTGATGAGATTTACGACTTTGTGTTCGTAAAGGGATCGAAAGCGTTGGGAGACTTTTTCTGGAAAATCATTGATATGAAAATCATTGATGGACTGGGACCGAATGGAATTTCGAACTTAACAAAAGCTAGTGCCGGTGGACTTTCTCGTCTTCACACTGGTTACCTTTATCATTACGCATTCATCATTCTCATTGCAGCAGTGGTGTTTGGTGCAGTGGCCTTATCTGGCCAATCAGGAGCGAACTGATGGCATCATTTCCCATCCTTTCAATGATCACATTCTTACCTCTCGTCGGGGCGTTGATCATTTTATTGACGCGAGCAGCTGTCGGAGAGCAATCTCGCGAAACAGTTCGTCTCGCGGCACTTGTGGTGACACTTGCAACATTCGTGTTGTCATTGTGGGCAATGTCCGAGTTCAACCCTTCTGCACCGGGATATCAACTCATTGAAGATGTTTCTTGGTTTGGGCAGATTTCGTACAAGCTCGGTGTGGATGGAATGTCCATGCTGCTTATATTGCTGACGACATTTCTGATGCCGATATGTGTTCTAGCTAGCTGGAATAACATCAAGATCAGATTTGCTGAATATATGATTGCTTTCCTCGTTTTAGAGACGCTTATGTTAGGTGTTTTCTGTGCGATGGATCTCGTGCTGTTTTACATCTTCTTTGAAGGTGGATTGATACCGATGTTTATCATCATTGGTATCTGGGGTGGCGCAAATCGCTTGTATGCTGCGTTTAAATTCTTCCTCTACACATTGCTTGGATCGTTAGCGCTGTTGGCTGCTTTGATCTACATATACGTAACTGTAGGAACAACAGATATTCCAACGTTGCAACAACACGCCTTTGCACCGGAAGTGCAAACTTGGTTGTGGTTAGCTTTCTTTGCTTCATTTGCAGTTAAGTTACCAATGTTCCCAGTGCATACTTGGTTACCTGACGCGCACGTGCAAGCACCAACCGCTGGATCTGTTATTCTAGCTGGTGTGCTCTTGAAAATGGGTGGTTATGGGATGCTTCGCTTCTCTTTACCGATGTTCCCAGATGCATCTGTGCTTTTCCAACCATTGGTTTTCACTTTGTCGGTTATCGCCGTTATATACGCGTCGCTTGTTGCATTCCGTCAGACCGATATGAAAAAGCTCATTGCTTATTCTTCCGTCGCTCACATGGGGCTTGTGACGCTTGGTATCTTTGCTTTTAATGAAGAAGGTATCCAAGGTGCGATTTTTCAGATGTTTTCTCACGGTCTGATATCTAGTGCGCTCTTCTTGTGTGTTGGTGTTGTATATGACCGTCTGCACACTCGGGATATCGCCGCATATGGTGGTCTCGTTCATAGAATGCCGATTTATGCAGCCTTGTTTATGTTCTTTACAATGGCGAATGTTGGTTTGCCGGGAACATCAGGATTTATCGGTGAAATCGTGTCTATGGTGGGTGGATTTAAAGCTAACCCTTGGGCGGCTGCTGGTGCAGCTATTGGTATGATTTTGTCGGCTGTTTACATGCTTACATTGTTTAGAGCGACTGTGTTTGGCGTTATTAAAAACCCTGAACTCGAGAAACCAGAAATAGCCTATGATGTCACATTTATCGAAGGAGCCATATTGGCGATCCTTGCGATTGGTACACTGCTTCTAGGTGTGTTCCCATCATTGGTCTTCGACATTTCAGAAACATCAGCTGTCGAAATTCTAAGTTTAATGAGCAAATAGGTAGAGGTGTAAAATGGATATTCTAAACGACATTTCCATAGCAGCGCCTGAAGCGTTGCTCATTGGGGTCGCACTTATAGGTGTTTTGCTCGGTGCAACTTTCAAACAATCCTTCAATGGATTGTCGAGATTGCTCGGTGCTCTTGCTTTAGCTGGTGCTGCATTTCTTGCTGCTAGCCAGTCTGCGGTAGATGCAAGTACAGCGTTTAATGGGCTTTATAAAGTCACACCATTTATCGCGATTGCTAAAGCTGTATCTTATGGTGTTGGTGCTATCGCTCTGCTCGTTGCAGGTGGATATTTGCATCGCGAGAACATGAATAAGTTTGAGTATACTCTACTTGTTATGTTCGGTAGTGCTGGTATGGGCGTTATGCTTTCAGCCAATAATTTGATGACGCTTTATATGGGGATAGAAACACTTTCTCTGTCTTCATATGTGTTAGCTGCGTTTAACAGAGATAGTCGTCGATCCGCTGAAGCTGGTTTGAAGTATTTTGTATTGGGTGCACTTGCATCTGGATTACTGCTTTTTGGTTGTTCCTTGGTTTATGGTTACACGGGATTTGCAAGTTTCGAACAAATCGCGGCAGCAGACCAAAGCATAGGGCTGACATTCGGGCTTGTACTTATCTTGATGGCGCTTTCCTTCAAGGCATCCGCTGCTCCATTCCATGTTTGGACGCCTGATGTTTATGAAGGTGCTCCAACACCGGTCGTAACCTTCTTCTCGACAGCTCCAAAATTGGCAACTGTTGCAGTGTTGGCAAATATCATGTTCACCGTATTTGGTGTGTATGAAGAGTCATGGATGCTGATTATTGCGATTGTATCTGCGATTTCAATGCTGGTTGGTGCTTTTGGCGGACTTGCTCAAAACAACATTAAACGCTTGCTTGCATATTCTTCTATCGCAAATGTTGGTTATGCTCTGATGGGGGTTGCTGCAGGTGAGGTAAATGGTGCGGCATCTGTTCTCACATACATGACTATTTATGTCATCACGACATTGGGTATGTTTGGGATAGTGCTTGCTATGCGTCGCCGGGACGGACAAGTGGAAGAAATTTCAGACCTGAATGGATTATCGACATCTCGTCCTGGTTTAGCTGTAGCAATGACAGTGCTTGTGTTTTCCGTTGCAGGTATTCCGCCAATGGCAGGTTTCCTTGGTAAATGGGTTGTGTTTGAAGCAGCTCTTAAATCTGAGCTCTATTGGTTGGTTGCTGTGGGTGTTATTGGGTCGGTTGTATCTCTTGGATATTATCTTCGTCTCATCTGGGCGATGTGGGCCAAAACATCAGACGAAGAAGCTCTGGAACCTGCCGATGGTATGGTGTCAGTGTCTATTTATGGTGCGACTATTCTAGCTTTCCCTGTTCTCGTTATCTGGATTGGATGGATGACCGGAATTATAGGAACTGCTGCGGCTGCTGGATAATGACCAAACTTATTGAATCTGCGCTGGCGCATGCGTGGCCGGTTCAATGGTATGACGAGTTAGACAGTACAAACGCTGAAGCCAAACGGCGTGCATCAACAGGTGAGTTTGGACCATGTTGGATTGCTGCTAGAAAACAAATAAATGGCAAGGGGCGGCTAGGTCGCCCTTGGCAAGCCCCTGAAGGAAATCTGTCGGCAACGGCATTGTTTCCATTTGATGGTAGCTTCGATCAAATATCAAAATTGAGCTTTCTGGCAGGTTTAGCTATTTATGATGCAGCGCTTCTTGAGGGGGTGCCAGCAAGTAAATTACAGCTAAAATGGCCCAATGATGTTCGGTGTGAGCGTCACAAATTTTCAGGTGTTCTTATAGAAACCGGTCAAGTCTCAAAAGATTTGAGCTGGGTCGCATTGGGGGTTGGCGTTAATATTTTAAGAGCGCCAGACATAGATCAACCAACGGTTTGCTTGAAGGATTTATCGGCAAATGCGATTGTGAATGCAGATAATTTCCTTGATCGTCTGAAGGTGACCTTTGGTAACCGCTTGCATTCACTTATAAAGTTTGGTTTTGAACCTATAAGACAAGATTGGTTGGCCAATGCTGAAGGTTATAATCATTCAATTTCAGTAAAAGACTCTCAATCAACCATGACTGGTATTATGCGTGGGATCAATGAAACGGGCGCACTAATGCTGGAGATGGGAGATGGAACAATCAAATTGGTAACAACAGGTGATGTAAATTTGGTTGGATAATCTCTAATCTAAAATATTGCACATTCTAACAATTGGTACATCAAAATGCTACTTGCAGTAGATACGGGGAATACAAACACACTTTTTGCAATACACGATGGCAAAGAGTGGCGCGCGCAATGGCGCAGTGCAACTGATTCAACAAAAACAGCAGATGATTATGCTGTATGGTTGACGCAGCTTATGCATTTGGGCGGATTGAAAATAGAAGATATTGATGCATGCATAATTTCTTCTGTTGTGCCTCAAGGTTTGTTCAATATGAGAAACCTTGCACGTCGCTATTTGAATGTAGAACCATTTGTTATTGGCGAAAATGTCGAAATGGATGTTGCCGTTAAAATTCCCAAACCATCTGAGGTTGGAGCAGACCGTCTCGTAAATGCAGTGGGTGCATTAGAGGTGTATGATGGCCCGATGATTGTTATAGATTCAGGAACGGCGACGACTTTTGATATCGTTGGTGCTGATGGTGGTTTTGAAGGCGGCATTATTGCACCCGGAATAAATTTATCCATGCGCGCCCTGCATGATGCATCAGCAAAATTACCGAGGGTTGCTATACAACCTCCCGCATCCGGAAAAATTATTGGGACTGACACTGTCAGCGCTATGCAATCAGGCGTGTTCTGGGGATATATGGCGCTCATAGATGGGCTAGTCACACGTATTAAAGAAGAGTATGGAACCAATATGACAACCGTTGCTACGGGAGGCGTTGCATCTCTTTTTGAAGGTGCAGCATCAACCATTGATCATTTCGATCCAGACCTAACCATTCGCGGTCTACTGGTTTTATATCAGCGCAACAAAGATATCGCGCGTAAAAAGTAAAAAATATGACTCAAGATGAATTACTGTTTCTGCCAGTAGGCGGATGCCGAGAAATCGGTATGAATCTAAATGCTTATGCTATTGGCTCCGGGGCTAACCG
>NZ_JBZXVU010000026.1:0-81396 GCF_058892565.1 Hirschia sp.
TTTGCTTAACTAATCTTAAGTTTCTAGCAGGTGTAAGATGAGTTTCAAATATAATTTAAAGTGAGGAACGCAATTTTGCGTGATAATTGTGGATTTGTCTGGAAAAACGCCACATTCTATCCTATATTAGTCTTTAATTGCTTATCTATAGCCTCTTCAACATAGACAAAAGGTGTTTAATGTCGAACTTTCCATATTCACAAAATGCAGGTGCTGGCGCAGCTGATATGTCCGTTGATGCGGGCCTACGAAGCTTCATGCTGGGCATATACAACAAAATGGCACTCGGCCTTGTTATTTCTGCTGTTTTGGCAATGGTCGTTGGAACAGTGCCGGCTGTAACAGCTGTCGTGTTAGGCACACCATTATATTATGTCGTGGCTTTTGGGCCTCTGGCTATTCTGTTTGGTTCATCTTTCATGATGAAAAATCCATCTCCAACAGGAACAGCAGTCGTTTACTGGTCTGTTGTTGCACTTCTTGGTATGGGCATGGGTGCGTTGGTTTACCGTTATGCCGGCATTCCTGATGGTTTCACCACTATTGCGAAAGCGTTTTTCGTAACAGCGACAGCTTTTGGTGGTCTTAGCTTGTTTGGATACACAACAAAGAAAGATCTTTCAGGTTTTGGTACATTCCTGATCATGGGTCTGATCGGTATTATTATCGCTTCTATCGTCAACATGTTCATGCAGTCATCTATGATGAGCTTTATTATCTCTGTTGGTGGTGTGCTAATCTTTTCAGGTCTAACAGCATATGACACACAACGCTTGAAGCACACATATTACGCGCTAGGTGGAGATTCGCGCTCTATGGCAGTTGCGACAAACTATGGTGCATTGAGCCTGTATTTGAACTTCATCAACTTGTTCCAGTTTATTCTGGCATTGATGGGCGGCGGCGACGATTAAGTCTTTAAGCCTAACGAATTTGAGAAAGCCCTTATCGCAAGATAGGGGCTTTTTTTATTGGAACTGGCTTTTTGTTTGAGCGTCGAATCAGTTTTATGCCTGATTAGGTTTAAGGTCGTCGCAAAGATGATCTTCGTTAACTTCGTGGTAAATACAGTATCTGATCAAAGCTGCGTTAATAACCATGAAGATGATTTAACCTAATAAACAATTTTTTACTCGTTTTTTTACACTCTCCCCCTTTTCAAATCGGGTGATTCACCCCACATTAACCATGTCAGACAAGCTGAGAAGTAAACGGCTTCGGACCCAACAGCCCCCCAGCCCCCCGCGGCCAATCGTTCCAAGTTTGTCTGACGCTTTCCCACAAAATTTGAATTGTTTACGCTAATGTCACACCATTGAGTCTTGCGAGTGTGATATATATAAAAAATTGAAATGCAGTGACTTCTTTGCTTAATGCGCGACGCAGGCTATCAGTCTATAGTCTAAAGACTCGATTATGGTTGAGCGTGAAGATCGGAGACTATCTTTTGAACTTGTTGAAGATTGATCGTCTGGCAAAAGCTTATGGCGTGGGCGCGAGCAAAAAGCACGCAGTGAGAGGCGTTTCCTTTACCGTACAACAAGGAGAGGTGGTTGCCTTTCTTGGTCCCAATGGTGCAGGAAAATCAACGACGATGCGGATGATATCCGGTTATTTGGAACCCGATAGCGGTGATGCATTTATCGCGGGCGCATCAATTTGTAATGAACGTGAAAACGCGCAAATTGCTTTGGGTTATCTGGCTGAAGGCGCGCCGCTTTATGGCGACTTAACAGCACGCGGATTTTTGCAGTTTCTGGCGGGTACGCATGGCTTATCTGCATCTCAAACACGCTGGGCGCTAGACCGTGTGATTAATGATGCACGTATTGAAAGCGTGATAGATCGCTCGATTGATACACTATCTAAAGGGTATAAACGCCGAGTTGGTTTGGCTGGTGCGATTATTCACGATCCGCCAGTATTGGTGTTGGATGAACCAACAGATGGCCTTGACCCTAATCAGAAACGGGCTGTGCGGTCACTAATTGCGAGAATGTCCAAAGATAAAGCTATTTTGATTTCAACACACCAGCTTGATGAGGTTCAAGCTATGTGTTCGCGCGCGCTTGTCATTGATGCGGGAAAGATCGTTGCGGATGATACGCCCGCCGGACTTGTTGAAAATTCGGTTGCGCATAATTTGGAAGATGCTTTTACGCTTCTCACACATGAGGAGAGTGTTCGCTCATGAATGATCTATCCTTCACATCATCTGATATACATTCGCGCATGAGTTCAGGCTCACGTCGCCGCGCTGCCATTGCGGCGATAACATCTGTGTTTGCGCGAGAATTACGAGCTTATTTCTTCACGCCTTTGGCCTATGTATTTATTGCTGTTTTTCTATTGTCACTGGGCGCTTTTACATTTGAAATTGGTCGGTTTTTTGATACCAATAGAGCCGATTTAGCACCGTTTTTCTTTTTCCATCCATGGCTTTATTTGGTCTTTCTACCAGCAGTCACAATGAGGTTGTGGGCTGAGGAAATTCGGTCCGGTACATTGGAATTATTGCTGACACTGCCTGCGCCTGTTTGGGCGCTGACGGTTGGTAAATTTTTAGCAGCTTGGACAGTTGCCGGTGTGGCTTTGGTTTTGACGTTTCCTATGTGGATTTCTGTCAATTATCTTGGATCTCCCGATAATACTGCGATCTTGTTGGCCTATTTGATGAGCTTCATGATGGCGGGTGGATATGTTGCATTAAGCTCTGCATTATCGGCTTTGGCGGGTAATCAGGTAGTTGCTTTTGTGTTGGCAGTGACGATTGGCTTCATATTTACTGTTATGGGATTGCCACTTGTTGCGTCTGGCCTATCGGATTTGTTGGGTGCTGGTGTGGCTGAAGGTGCGAGAAGCTTTTCATTTCTGACGCATTTTGAGGCGGCTCAACGCGGTGTATTGGAAATTAGGGCTTTGTTTTTCTATGCCGGATTCATCGTCCTTTGGCTCACATTAAACACGCTGTGGATATCAAGCCGGAGGGCTGGATAAGACATGAACACGAAGCAGTTTACTATTGCCTTGAGCGCATTCGCCGTCGTCATATTTGGCGGGTTGAACATTGCCTCGCAAAACTGGTTGTCTGGCATACGCGCCGATATGACGGAAAATGATTTATACACACTCTCTGATGCTGCAAAAAAAGTTGCTTCTTCACTGGCGGAACCTGTTGAGCTTCAATTTGTGTATTCAAGACGTCTCGCAGCTGATTATCCGGCTATTCGAGCGTATGGTGCGCGTGTGCGCGAATTGCTTGCTGAGATATCTGCGCGTTCTGGCGGCGATGTAATTATCAAAGAGATAGATCCAGAAGCTTTTTCTGATGAAGAAGAGCGCATTATTGATGCAGGTGTACAATCAACACCGACTGAATCAGGCGATCCGCTTTATCTGGCAATCGTTGGCCGAAATTCTGTGGATGATCAAATTGTCATTCCATATCTTGCGCCGGAGCGCGAAGCTTTGCTGGAATATGATTTGGTGAAACTTATTTCCCAGCTTGATGATCCTGCACCGCCACGTATTGGTATTTTGACAAGCCTTATCGACATGGCAGGAACTGGCCAATCGCAATCTGATTATTATGTATTGCGAGAACTGGCGCGCAGTTTTGAGATTGTGCAGATTGCACCCGATTTTGTGGCATTGCCCAATGATCTTGATGCCTTGATGATCGTGCACCCTCCCAAATTATCACCGCGTCAGCAATATTTGATCGAGCAGGGCATATTGCGCATTGGACGCGCTATTATAGCACTGGACCCCACTTCAAAAGCTTCGGTAGCTGCACGCGGCAGACGGGCGCAAGTGTCGTCTTCATTGGGGCGCGTAGAAGGAATGCTAGGGTTAGCGCCAATTGACGAGGTCGTTATTGATAAACAGCTTGGATTGCCGGTTGAGCGGATCGAAGATGGTCGAAGATTTGTTGAAGTACAGCCACTATTCATTGCGCCGCCACGTGTCCAAATGTCGGGTGATGATCCTATTACAGCTGATTTGACGAGGGCTATTAATTTTGGTGCGGCGGGTGCTCTCAGTGTGACGCCTGAACCTGGAGCGGACTTCGTGCCATTGGTGTGGACGACGCCAGAAGCGATGATGATTGGTACGCAGATTGCGGGCAAGGAAGTTACGCCAAGAGAGCTTCTCAATAATTACGCTGCCTTAGGTGTCTCTCAGCCGCTTATTGGTCGGTTGACGGGCGAATTAACCAGTCGCTTTACCGATGATATCCCGCCTTTGGTGATACCTAAAGACCCTGTGCTGGCGGCATTGGCAAATGATCCAGAAACTCAACACCCACATTTAGAAAAATCTGTCCAATCTGTTGATATTATTCTTATTTCTGACACGGATATTTTCGATGACACTTTTTATGTGAGCCCCAATGGCGGCGCGCCGGTTGCCGACAATGCGGTGTTTGTCATGAACGCACTGGATAATCTTTCTGGTTCTGATGCGCTTGTTAATCTTCGATCACGCGCACCTTCTGCGCGCCCGATGACGCGTGTTAATAAAATGCGGGATGAAGCGCGGGAACGCTTGTATGAGGAGCAGGAAATTCTACAGCTTCGTTTAAAGCAAACAGAAGCGCGTTTGAATGAGTTGCGCGCTGCGGGTGCCGGAGGCGGATTGCTTTCTCATAGTGGTGATTTTGATGAGGTAGATCAGGCTGAAGCTGAAGAATTAACGCGATTTAGAGGCGAGGCTATCGAAATTCGCCAGCGCTTACGAGAAGTGGAACGTGAATTTAGAGCAGATATTGATTTGCTGTCAGGTAGATTGGTGCTGTTCAATGTTTGGCTGCCGCCAGCTGCTATCATTTTGATCGGTTTCCTCGTGGTTGGATGGCGAAACCGTAGCAAGGGAAGAAGTCGCTAATGGCAAATGCAAAAAAACGCACTCATTTGCTGGCAGGTACGGGGTTGGCTGCGCTTACAGCAATTGCTCTGGGGATTATTTCAGGCGTTAATTTTGGTAATTCTAAGCAGCACGATAAGATTGGCGAAGTTGTGCTTCCTAAATTTGAAGCAGATGTCACCGCTGCTGAAGAAATAAAGGTGACGACACAAGATGGTGAGTATCATTTAAAACGGGAAGGGCAGGAATGGTATTTGGAAGAACGTGGCCGCTATCCCATCCGCATTGAATCCATTGCTGATCTATCTGAAGCTTTAGCATCTATGACTTTTAGTCGTCAGATGACAGTTGACCCTAAAAAGTTTGATCGCCTTGGTTTGGGAGATCCATTTAAAGACGGCACAGGCGCATTGATGCAAGTTTCTGACATTGATGGCAATTTATTAGTAGATATGGTGGTCGGTTTTAAAAACGGATCTGCTTATATTCGTAAACCTCAAGAAGATCAGACTTGGGCTGTCGCGGCGAGTGTTTTTCCGCCATTGCAAAACCCTGCTCGTTGGTTGGATCTAGATGTTTTGCAAATTGGTCCAGAAGATATCGCTAAGGCTGAAATAGAGTTTCCAGACGGTACTGGATATGCGTTGCGTGTTCGATTTGATGCACCGGGGCGATTTGAACTCGATAAACCATTTGAAGAAGCATTGTTGATTTCTGACTTTGCACCAAATCCACCTGCATTGGCTTTGTCACGGTTTTCGCCACTTGATGCTGTGCCGCGTGAGATGATGGAAGGAGAATTGGTCGCGGTTCATCGCACTATTACCCATTTAGGGCTAGTTATCGAAGCTGAGCTTTTCAAAGGAAACAATAAATACTGGGTTGTTTTCTCTGAGTCTCTTCAGGTTGAAAGAGATGAAACGATTGCTCAATTGGATGAGATAGAAAGCAAAGTTGCTGGTTGGGCTTTTGAAATTTCACGTATGGATTTCAATATTATGACGACCCCGATAGAAGATATCGCGGTCGCGCCTTAGCTTAGGTGTTGTTTTCAAAACCAGAATTATCTGGATATGTTATGGCACCCAATACTTCACCATGATTGGGGTGTTGGAAAATTATCGCGCAGCTTTCAATACAGTGTGCATTCAACTTGCCGCCATTGGCGGGTAATGTCCCTGCTGAAACAAGATCGGTGACGCGGTTATGATAGACCATAGTTTTGTTGGAATTTTGACCCGAAGTTGGGGTCGCATAGGTTTTTCCCGGTATAAAATCGACGACCCATATTTCCAACTCGGATTTGTTTCCTGCTACGCTTAATTGGTTGCCATTATATTGAATGGACATTGGGTTAGGCGTGTTTGCAACTTCATCAAGTCGGCGTTCCATGTTCTTTTCTTTTACAGCAGAACAATGCTTTGTGCCGTTAAAAATCGTTTGAGGTGTGTAAGGTCCGCGTCTGCCAAGTTGAACATTCATCGCTTCATGACGGTTTGAAAAAGCTTTTTTAGCGAATGAATCTTTCCACCCCATAAAGTCCCAAATACCAACAGGGAAAGTCACAGCTATGACGTCATTTGTACCAGCGAATTCGGCAAATTGTTCATTGGCTTTGGGGCATCTTGGACATGCTTGACTGGTGTATAATTCAACAAATGGCTGCAAAGATGTGGAATGAGTTGGGTTTTTATTTTGCGCTTCTGGGGCGCTGAGATTTTGCGCATAGCTAGGGGCAGATAGCAATAAAAACGAACTCAAAAAGGAGATGGGAAGAAGGGAAAGTATTTTCATGATCCATTATATACAACAAAGTTTCCGCACACGCTAATCAAGACTATGTGAGTGAATGGTGAAAGCTACTCTATGTTTAGAAAAAAAGCCCCTTCTAACGTTAGAAGAGGCTTTAAAACTATATTTAATATTTACGCAAGTGCGATATATTATTAGGTCTCTGCCAAGTTTCTAAGAACATAGTGAAGGATACCGCCATTACGGAAGTATTCTAGCTCGTTTTCAGTATCTATGCGGATTAGTGCATCGACTGTTTTCTCGGTTCCGTCAGCAAATTTAATGTTTACCGCAATATTTCCACGTGGCGTGATGTTGGCTACGTTTTCAATTGTTACGATTTCATCGCCTGTCATACCAAGATCAGCCCAACCTTGGCCTTCTGGCATTTGCAGTGGGAGTACACCCATACCGATCAGGTTGGAGCGGTGAATACGCTCAAACGATGAAGCACATACAGCACGCACACCAAGAAGGAGCGTCCCTTTTGCTGCCCAGTCACGCGAAGATCCTGTTCCGTAAAGTTCACCCGCAAAGACAACCAGTGGAACGTTTTCTTCTTTGTATCTCATACAAGCGTCATAAATATCCATCTGCTCGCCGGATGGGAAGTGCTTTGTCACACCGCCTTCAGTGCCCGGTAACATCTGGTTTTTGATACGAATATTGGCAAATGTCCCACGCATCATCACATCGTGATTACCACGGCGCGCGCCATAAGAGTTAAACTCTGTGACGGGGACACCTTTTTCTGCAAGGTAGCGCCCAGCTGGACTATCGGCTTTGATGTTACCTGCTGGAGATATGTGGTCCGTGGTGATTGAGCCACCAAATAGTCCCATAATGCGAGCATTTATAACATCACCTGGAGCTTCAGGTGTCATTGTCATGCCCTCAAAATAGGGAGGGTTTGCAACGTAAGTGGATTCCGGCCAGCTATATGTGTCGCTCCCAGAGACTTCAACAGCCTGCCAGTGCTCATCGCCTTTGAACACGTCGCCATAACGCTTTTCAAACATTTGCGCGGTCACACAAGAGCGGACTGTTTCTGCGATTTCTTTTGAGCTTGGCCAGATGTCTTTTAGATAGATGGGCTCATTATCGTCGTCATATCCGATCGGGTCTCTGGTGATGTCAACATTCATGGAACCAGCCAATGCATAAGCGACAACCAAAGGCGGAGATGCTAGGTAGTTTGCACGTACATCTGGATTGATGCGCCCCTCAAAGTTACGGTTTCCCGATAGGACGGATGTTGCCACAAGGTTTTTAGATTGGATCGCGTCAGAGATTTTCTTCGGCAATGGCCCTGAATTTCCGATACAAGTGGTACAACCATAGCCAACAAGGTTGAAGCCAAGGGCATCAAGGTCTTTTTGGAGGTCGGCTTTTTTCAGGTAATCGGTGACAACTTGTGACCCCGGTGCAAGAGAAGGTTTGACCCAAGGCTGAACTTGTAAGCCTCTTTCAATTGCTTTGCGTGCAACTAATCCAGCAGCAACAAGAACTGATGGGTTGGAGGTGTTCGTACAAGATGTGATCGCAGCAATCACAACATCACCATGACCGATTGAGTATTCTTCGCCTTCAACCTTAGCCCGTTTTTGAGCATCTGCATCAACTTCGCCAAACTCTTTTCCAAGAGTGATCGCAAATGAGTCTGCAGCTTCATCAAGCGCTATGCGGTCTTGTGGACGTTTCGGCCCAGAAATAGACGGACGCACTGTCGAGATATCAAGTTCAAGTGTGTCTGTGAAACTCGGTTCAAGGTCTGTGCGGAACATGCCTTGCGCTTTTGTGTAAGCTTCTACAAGTGCGATTTGGTCATGTTCGCGGCCAGTGGTGTCTAGGTATGTTAGTGTTTCAGCATCGACTGGGAAGAAACCACATGTGGCACCATATTCTGGAGCCATGTTTGCAATTGTTGCTTCATCTTCCAATGACAAATTGGAGAGGCCTGGCCCAAAGAATTCAACAAACTTACCGACAACGCCTTTGGCGCGAAGCATTTCAACCACTGTTAACACAAGATCTGTGGCTGTTGTGCCTTCTGGAAGTGAACCGGAAAGTTTAAATCCAATGACTTCAGGAATGAGCATAGAAACGGGCTGGCCAAGCATGGCTGCCTCAGCTTCGATACCACCAACACCCCAACCAAGCACAGAGAGTGCATTGACCATTGTGGTGTGGGAATCCGTACCAACACATGTATCAGGGTAAGCTATATCAACGCCATCTTCGTTCTTCGTCCATACGGATTTGGCAAGGTATTCAAGGTTTACCTGATGACAAATACCAGTGCCGGGGGGCACGGCGCGGAAGTTTTCAAATGCAAACTGACCCCATTTGAGGAATTCATAACGCTCTTTATTGCGTTCATATTCGCGGGCAACGTTTTGATCAAAAGCTTCTGGCGTGCTAAAATAGTCAACCATAACTGAGTGATCGATTACAAGATCAACAGGAACTTGAGGGTTGATCGCAGTGGCTTCTGAGCCAAGCATTTTGGCGGCGTCACGCATAGCAGCGAGATCAACAACTGCCGGCACACCAGTGAAATCTTGCATCAACACGCGCGCGGGTCGGTATGCTATTTCGTGGTTTGCAGAACCTTTATCGTCTAACCAAGCTGCAAAGGCTTTGATGTCTTCTGCTTTAACAGTTGTCCCATCTTCGTTACGAAGTAGGTTTTCCAACAATACTTTTAGAGAAACAGGAAGTTTTGATACGTCTCCAAGACCGTTCTCGGAGGCGGCAGGTAAACTATAATAAACATATTTTTTGCCGTTTACATCAAGTTCGCGGCGAGATTTAAAGCTATCTAGTGATGGCATTTATAGTAATCCTTCCAGACAATGAGGTGAAAGGGTCGCGGGTGATTTTTAACCCCCGTCCGTATAGTGTATGTTTTTGTTAGCCTAGCAAACAGATTATCGCAATTCGTGAAGCTGTGACTTTATAGGAATGGTAGAAAAAAAATGGAGAAGTTGATAACCGTTTGCAAAGTGGGCGCTACCAGAGGCTATCGGACACTTTTTTACGATTTATCATTTTCGGTAGTTGCTGGTGAAATTCTTGAATTACGAGGTGAAAATGGTTCAGGGAAATCGACTTTGCTTCGTATTTTGGCGGGTTTAACCCGTCCAGATTCTGGTAGTATTGATTATTCTATTGGGGATTCATCATCACAAAATCCGTCTTTCTACCCAGTGCATTTCCTTGGGCATCAGGATGGTATTAAAGCGCAAGAGAGTGTCGAGGCGCAGATAGTGTTTTGGACCAAATTTTTTGGTGAAGATGTTTCTAAAGTGAGGCCGGCACTTGAAAGAGTTGGTTTATGGAAGCGTAGAGATGTACCGGGGCGCGGATTATCGGCTGGTCAAAGGCGGCGGCTTTCACTTGCACGGCTACTTGTCAGTTATCGACCTGTTTGGTTGTTGGATGAACCCCTCGCAGCTCTGGATACAAAAGGCCAAGATATCGTTTTGGAGATGATAGAAGCGCACACCCAAAAAGGCGGCTCTGTTATCGCAGCGATGCATGGCGAGGGTTTTAAAAACGCGCGGACCATCAATATTTGCGCGCCGTCAAAAGCGGAATTTAAAGCCAATCAGCTTCTGGATGATCTAATATGAATCAAACAGAGAAAATGACTTCGGCGGTTTTGCTCCCCTTATTCTTTAGAGAGTTGCGATTGGCGTGGTCAGGTGGCGGTGGTGCCGCTTTGCCGGTTGGTTTTTATGCGGGTGCTGCCACGCTAACACCATTAGCGTTAGGACCGGCTGCTGATTTATTGAGAGCGGCAGGGCCGGGTGTTTTGTTTATTTCATTGGCTTTGGCGAGTTTGCTTCCGATGGAGCGACTTTTTCAAGCAGATCTGGAAGATGGGACACTTGATGTCGTGGCGTCTTCTGGTGTCAGCATGACGGGAGTTGCGCTCGCTAAAACTATGGCGCACTGGATGGCCTCAGGTTTACCGCTCGCGCTGATTGCGCCTTTGTTGTGGGTGATGTTGCAAGGGCCAGGAAATGCTGCCTTGCATGTCTTGGGGGTATCCATTCTAGGTGGGCTAGCGTTTTTCTTTATTGGATCAATTGGAGCTGCTTTAACAGCAGGTGTGAGGCGAGGTGGTCTGCTTATCGCACTTGTCGCATTGCCACTCTATGCACCAGCGACAATATTTGGTGCATCAACGCTCTATGCGGTAGCTGATGGACGTGATTGGACAAGTGCAATGGCGCTCTGTGGAGCATGTGCATTGGCGGCGATTGCATTGGGGCCATTTGCTGCCGGTGCCGCATTGAAAACTGCGTTAGATTAGGGATAAGTACGATTTATGATTTCTACATTTGCTAATCCGCACAAATTTATGGAAACGACGCGTCTCGTTGGTCCGATTATGTTGGCACTTGCCATTATAGCATTAGGCGTTGGCGTCTATAATGGTTTGTTTGTTGCGCCAGCAGATTATCGCCAAGGTGATGCTGCGCGTATCATGTTCATTCACGTGCCTGCAGCGATGATGTGTATGGGCGCATATACATTTATGGCGGGTGCGAGTTTATCATCCTTGATTTGGAAACATGCGCTTGCTGATATCGCAGGAAAATCTGCCGCGCCAATTGGGGCTGTGTTTACCGCTATATGCCTGATAACGGGGAGTTTATGGGGCAAGCCGATTTGGAATACATGGTGGGAATGGGATGCACGCTTAACATCAGTATTGGTGCTGTTCTTTTTATATCTTGGATATATCGCTATCTGGTCGGCGTTTGAGACACAGCAAAAGGCGGCGCGAGCGGCGGCAATTTTATGTCTCGTCGGCGCTGTTAATTTGCCAATTATCAAATGGTCCGTGAATTGGTGGACGACATTGCATCAAAAAGCATCCATTCGATTATCAGATGACTGGACAGAGAAATTGACCAAACCTTCTGAGATTATTCATTCTGAATTGCCTGAACCATTTTTAAGTCCATTGCTAATTGTTCTTGTTGGATATGGATTATTGTTTGGGGCTTTAACGATAATGAATATGCGCGCTGAGATTTATGCGCGTCGCTCTGAAGCGTTGATTCAACGTCGATATGCAAATGAGGAAGAATAATGGATAAGTATGCGCCATTTGTGTGGGCTTCCTACAGTATTGCTCTGAGTTTGCTGGGGCTTGTTAGTTTGTTTGTTGTGGTTCGCTTAGCAAAGGCTAAGTCGCGTCATGCACGTTTAAAGGCGGAAGAGACGCAATGAAACGTGCAATCTATATATTGCCGATTGTTTTGCTGCTTGTTTTGGCAGTTTTGTCCGTGGTCAAGTTAGGGCAAGTTGGCGAACCAAAATCTGATCTATTCAAAGGCAAAAACCGTCCTGCACCAGAGATAGTTTTAACCACCTTGGATCAATCAGAATTTCGATTGGCGGATGAACTTGGCAAACCGGTCATCGTGAATTTGTGGGCCACTTGGTGTTTGCCTTGTAAGTTAGAGCATCCTTATCTTATGGAAATGTCTAAACAGGTATCCATTGTAGGGATTGCCTATAAAGATGATCCGGACGCTATTCAAACAATGCTTGAGGTTGATGGTAATCCGTTTTCGGTCGTGGCTTTGGATAATGATGGAATGGCGGGGCTGGACCTTGGTGTAAACGCTGTCCCTGAAACATTTCTTATTGATGGCGATGGAATGATTGTGCGTCAGCACAGGGGGCCATTGAGCAGAGAAGAAGCGGACGAATTTATCGCGCAATATCAGACATTAAGAGAAGCAATTCAGTAGGTCTTCTCAGGTAGCAAAGCACTGGTTTGCGTCATTAAGTATTCTATTTCTTCTTGCCTGACTTGCCGGAAGTCTTTTTTTTTGACTTCTTTTTCTTCGATTTTTTGCGTTTTCCCATAACTTCCGCCAGATCAAAATCATCATCAGCCGCGCCCGCTAGCAGGGTCAGGATGGACAAAAAAGCTTTGCGTTTATTTTTGGGAAGTGAGTGAAGCAGTGCTTTATCAACGGTTTGCATGGCAGGCATTGCTTCGTCTAAGGCTTCCCGTCCAAGCGTCGTCAGAGACACAGACTTGGCGCGCGCATCACCTTCGGCTGCAACCCGCGTGACAAGGCCGCGTGTTTCCATGCGCGCTATCATGTCTGCAAGTGTTGAACGGTCTATTCCTGTTGCATTCACGAGGTCAGACTGGCTTAAGCCTTCTTTTTCAGCGACAGCAGCCAGCACAACAGATTGGCGAAGCGTGACATTGTCGGCCATACCCAGATCTGTGAATATTTCAGTGGCTAATTGTTGAGAACGACGCAATAAGTGCGCCGGTGACTCACTGAGTTTGAACGTTGAATCTTCTTCAGCTTTCACTTCTTCTGCAGACATCGGCCTCACCGTTCTGAAAGATCAGGTAAAATGAAATTTCTTTCATCCGTTGTCTGACTACATATTCAATGCAGTTTAGGCAAATGAAGGTTTCGTGTCACTTTTACTAGAATAGGCAAAAGAAAGCGCAGAATTCACGCGTCTAGTCTAGAAAAAGAGCTCAAATCAATTGCTATTTTCGGCCTTGTCTCTTGTTCCCATAATATCGTCATGGGAGTGTTTGACGAGATAAGGCATATTGGCGAGCATGAATATGAAAGTGGCAGGCATGACTAGAAACAGTTTTGCGTTTGCCCAGAAATCCTCTGACTGCGTTCTCCACAATACTTCATTGAGTATCGCAAGAAAGATGTAGAAAAACCCCCAACGTATGGCGAATGTCTTCCACGCATAATCTGGTAGGTTAAATGCATGCTGGAATGCGATTTTCCATACATTCTTACCCATCGCCAAACCACCAAAAATCAATCCGGCAAATAATAAATTGATGATGGTTGGTTTGTAATACGCAAACTCAGGGCTTTGTAGAAAAATCGTTAGGCCACCAAACACAGTCACGATGACACCTGTGACGATGAGCATTGGGGAAATTTTTTCTTTCTTGAAAATCGTCCAGCCAATAACGGCTAGGATAGCCACCATGAAAGAACCTGTACTCCAATAGATTGCGGTTTCTTTTGAGAAAAGGCTGCCATCATCGGGGAATTTTCGCGCAACATTATAAACAACAACAAAGAAAAGGACGGGGCCAAGTTCCCGCCATATGGAGGTGGCTTTTTTCTTTGGCACCTCTGCTTCAGCATTTGCTGGGGTGAGGGGAGCGGCGTTAGTTGTTTCTGAATCTGTCATGGATGTTGATATGGCCTTGTTGAAGTCGCGTGTCACTATTCGTCAGTTTTATTTTTACGATGATCACTGGAATATGGTTCAATTTATTGTGTTGCGTTTTTCCGGTCTTTCAATGCTTTGATGAGGTCTTTGGCACCTGCTGCGTTTAAAACGATAGCGAGTACGCCATAGATGATTCCGCCAACAATTGCTTTTAACATCAATTCAGGAAAACCACCTATTTGCGGCAGAATATAGACTATACCAGCCATTCCAGCGCAGGCGATTGCGATTAATACTATGTCTTTCATCGGAACTGGAAGCGGAATGAAACGCCTGCCGACGCCCATAATGATGATCAAAGCGACGCCATAGCAGACTACAGTTGCATAAACGGCTCCCATCAAACCCATTTTTGGTAATAGGATAATATTGAGGATGACATTCAATATGGCGGGGATCAGCATTAGGCTCGCACGGAGGGCTGTTTTTCGGGCAAGTTGGAAGGATTCTGAGAAATAATAAATGACCAATCCATTCATCAATCCGGCCAAAGCGATCCACGGAATGGTATGTTTTGCTTGATCGCGTAATTCTTCACCAATCATGAATTGAGCTAAAGGTTCAGCAACCATTGCCAAACCAGTCGCCGCAGGAAATGCTATTAGCATTAACATGCGGATCATTGCTTTGCCCGGTTCTTCAATACCGTTTAGTCCATGTTTTTCATAGCTTTCCATAAGTAGCGGTGCACCGGCCATAGCGCCCCACATGCAGAGTAAACGAATAGATTGATCTGATACGCCATATCCGGCGGCATAGGCTCCCACGGCGGCGTTATCAATGAAGTACGCGATGAGAAAACGGTCACTCGCGCTTAAGGCTATCTCCAACAAAAGTGCGAGGGCGAGGGGCATTCCATAAGCAAAATATCGCTTGGCGCGAACCATTTGAAATGAGCCGCCTTTTGACTCTTTCCAGAGGAAAAGCCCCTGCACGCTGGCAAATATGACCCCGCTGAGAGCAAGGCCCATGAAAGGCGCTGCTGCACCTGCATCGGTTTGGGAAGCAAAGTAAAGCCCGCCACAAAAGCCAGTCAGAGCATGAGCGATGCTTATTTTCGCAAATCTTGAAACTTGCTGGCGGGCTTTATGTATTTCTAAACTCATCTGGATGATAGAAAGGCACGGCATCGACAAGGCAAGCCAGATGATTGCAGCCTGCATATTAGGGTTATTCTCGGAGGCCATCCAACCGCAAGCCACAATTAATAAGGCTGGGATGAGACTGAAAAGCGCTAGATATATAGATGTACGAATATGGTCATTCATACCACCTTTGGATTGGGCCTCACCAGCAAAGCGATATGCGGCTGCTTCTGTCCAAGTCAGAGTCGTGGTGTGAGATGCTGACATGATGGTGAGGACAAGTGCATAGCTTCCATATCCATCATCACCTAAAAGGCGTGTGAAGGCATAGACGGCACCAAAAGAGACAAGGCCTTGTATGACATTTACAGGAAGGTAGCCAAATAGGTGACGCCAGATCATCTGTTATATTTGTTCCTAAAACTGTCTATTCTAAGTGTCTCGTTAGACTGGCTATAGAAAGAGACTTGTAAATACAATCTTTCTTAGCTGCCGACTTGAAAAAGAATGAGTCCTGTAACCAATGCAATTGCAGCGAACAAACGCCTAAGTCCTGAGCCTTCTTTAAGCATTCTCCAACCGATGATCGCCGCGAATACAACAGATGTTTCTCTCAATGCGGATACAAAAGTGACATTGGCGAAGCTAAAAGCGTATAGCGTCATACCAAACGAAAATACAGCGGAGGCACCGGCAACTGCGCCAAAGCGCCATTTTTGCTTGAAGCTAGTAATGTAGCTGCCCTTGCGGACCCATATGGTGGCAGTTGTGATTAGGATGGCATCCAGCAAGAACAGCCAGACAATAAATGTGAATGGTGATGGTGCAGCGCGTACGCCCTGAGCGTCTATGACATTGTATAAAGCGATGCAGCCACTGCATGCGACAGCCCATATAAGGGCTGCTTTTCTGCGCTTTGGATCTTCAGATGTCATTTGGCTTGTGGGGAGTGCAAAAATGATTGTCGCAGCACTTGCGAGAATTAGGCCTGCGATTGAGAGGGGCGTATAGCTGTCTTGGAGTATGAAATAGGCTGCAATTGCTGTGATTAAGGGGGCGCCGCCTCGCATTATAGGGAAGACTAGCGAAAGGTCGCCGCGTGTCAGGGCACGGATTAATGTTGTTTGATAAAGCGCATGTGCGGGTATGGAAATCGCAAGGATCATCCAAGTTTCTTTATTGGGCAGTGGCACAATGAAGGCAAATGGTAGAACAATCAGCATAGCTGAAGCTGACATTGTCGCGCGCGACATTAAGACATCACCAGATGCTTTTACGGAGGCATTCGCTATAGCAAGTGTGATTGCGGCACCAATGCCAAGACAGATTGCAAAAAGCGTTTCTGACACTATTGCTTCGTCACGTCATCGCTAAGGCCGACAAGAGCATTGGCAAATGCTGATGCTGAGAACGGGTGAAGATCTTCGGCCTTTTCCCCAATACCAACAAAGTGGATGGGTAGGGCATGCTTGTCGGCAATTGCCACCAGAACACCCCCTTTGGCTGTTCCATCCAGTTTTGTCATAACGAGGCCTGTGACGCCGGCAGTGTGTTTGAAGGCTTCGACTTGAGACAGTGCGTTTTGACCCACTGTTGCATCAAGCACGAGGATGACTTCGTGTGGTGCAGTGGGTTCAATCTTACGAATTGCTCTCACGACTTTGGCAAGTTCGTCCATAAGTTCTGTGCGATTTTGCAGTCTTCCTGCTGTATCAATGAGGACTAAGTCTCGATTTTCTGTGGTTGCTTGTTTAACCGCGTCATAGGCTAGTCCAGCAGAGTCTGCGCCATCTGGGCGAGACAGGAATCCAGCATTTGCGCGCTCGGCCCAAACCTTTAATTGCTCGACTGCAGCGGCGCGGAATGTATCGCCGGCGGCAAGCAATATGTTTGCGCCTTGCGCGGATAATTTACTGGCTATTTTTCCGATGGTTGTTGTTTTACCAGATCCGTTGACGCCAACAAAAAGCACAACGCGCGGAGAGGGGCCGTCGGATAAATCGAGGATTTCCTCACGTGGTTTGAGGACGTTTGTGATTTCTTGGGCGAGGGCTTGTTTGATTTCTTCGTCGGTGACTTCTTTATCGAAACGATCCTTGCGAATGTTATCACACACACGCATGGCCACGCTTGCACCCAGATCAGATGAAATAAGCAAATCTTCCAATTCTTCGAGTGTGTCATCATCAAGTTTTTTCTTGGTGAAAACAGAAGAGATGCCGTCGGCAAGTTTGGAGGAAGAGCGTTGAAGACCTTGTGTCATTCGCGCAAAAAAGCCGGGCTTTTTTGTTTCAGCCATAGGGCTGATATCGTCCTGCGTTGGCGCTTCAGGTGGTGTGGCAACAGGCAGATCAGGCGTGACGTCTAATGTTGAGGAGGCTTCCGTATTATCAGCACTATCTGAGCCGTCCTTTGGGTTTTCAGTGATGTCATAAGCGGGTGTATCTTCTTCAAATGTGTCCTCAGCGAGCGTTATTGCTGCTTTGGTTTCATCTTCAGAGATGGCTATGTCGGGCTTTTCAGTTTCAGATGGTGTTTCTACTGCTTCGGGAGCATCATCAATCGTTGCTTCGGCTACTGTTTCTGGTTCTGCATCCAGCAGGGAGGTGTTTTCGGATAAAGATGGGCTCTCATCGGTCGGTTCTTTTAAAGGTACAGATAGTTCCGTGTCTGAAGTATCTGAAAAAACTGTGTTTTTATCATCGGAATCTGATGATGATTCGGTTTCTTGTGTTTCTGATGAAGTGGGCTCTAAACTTGATGGTACAGATTGTTCTGTATTATATGGCGTTTTGTTTGGTTCAAAATCATCATCGTCTCTGAAAGGTGCGTCAGAAACAATAGCGTCTTCATCATAAGGGTCTTTGAAATAGTTTTCGACATCAGCTTTGACTTCAGCATCAATTGCAGCGTCTTCTTCCTCTTTTTTCTTGGAACCGAATAAGCCGCCAAACAGGCCTTTTTTCTCGTTTGCTTTTTCTTCTGCAAGAATATTGAGGACATCTTCAGCTGTTTCAATCGCGGGAGTCGGCGCGACTTCAGCTTCAATCCCCGCGTCTTGAGGCGGGTTGGGTTCGATTGGCGTCTCGCCATTGTCCGCTTTTTTCTTTTTCTTACCGAACCAGAGGATCATAGCAAACGTCCTATTAAGTCTTTGTCATCGCGTGAGTGAATGTCTAAAGTGACCACACTACCAGGTTTGGGCGCATCCCCTTCTATCCGAATGGGTGCAAAATCAGGTAGGCGCGCACGGCCTCCCATTTCAACTAAAGCGTCTTGGGTTGTTCCGACATGGCGGTCAAGTCTCAGCAGGAGACGTTCCTGACCTTTGTCGCGAAGTTGAGCGGCGCGATCTTTAATGATTTCACCATTCAATTGCGGAATTCTCGCGGCTGGTGTGCCCGGGCGCGCTGAATAAGGGAAAACATGCAGATAGTCTAATCCGCATTCATCGACACATGCCATTGTATTGGCAAACATCTCGTCAGTTTCAGTTGGAAAACCTGCAATCAAATCGGCACCAAAAGAAATTTCTGGTCTTGCAGCGCGCAAGCGTTGGCAAAGATTGATGGCATCTTCGCGGGAATGGCGTCGTTTCATCCGCTTCAATATCATATTGTCGCCGGACTGGAAGGACAGGTGAAGATGCGGTGCGATGCGTTTGTCATGGGCAATCAGATCAAAGAGTTGATCGTCTATTTCAATGGCATCAATAGAAGAAAGGCGGAGTTGTTTCAGGTCTGGCGCTAGCTTTAAAATACGCGCGACAAGATTTCCAAGGTTTGGCGCATTGGGAAGGTCTGCTCCCCATGATGTGAGATCAACACCTGTTAAAACGACTTCATAATGGCCCTTGGCGACAAGTTGTCTGACTTGGTCCACAACTTCTCCGGCAGGGACAGAGCGCGAATTTCCGCGCCCATAGGGAATAATGCAGAAAGTGCAGCGATGATCACAGCCAGTTTGAACCTGCACAAATGCGCGGGCGCGACCTTCTAATCCATCAACCATATGCCCCGCTGTTTCCGTAACCGACATGATGTCGTTTACGACGGCTTTAGGCGCTGTTTCATTGAGTAAATTTGCAGGCTGGAATGTCTCTGCCTGCATTTTTTCATTATTACCGATGACGCGCGTGACTTCGGGCATGTTGGCAAACATGTCAGGATCTACTTGAGCGGCGCAACCGGTGACGATAATGGGGGTGTCAGGACGATCTTTGCGCGCACGCCGGATTGTCTGGCGTGCTTGGCGAACCGCTTCATTTGTGACTGCGCATGTATTGACGATAATGGCATCATTCAAACCTGCATCCGAGGCATGATTGCGCATCACCTCACTCTCATAGGAGTTGAGGCGGCAGCCAAGGGTTAAAATATCAACGCCATTTGCTTCTTGTGTCTGCTTTTCATCAGGAGATGAGGCAGGATTAGACAAATTGACATTTATATTTGTGTCGGAAGAGGAGCTTGTCTCAGTCATTGGCCCCTAAATGCGCGTCAATGCGGGATTTTGCAAGGGGGAGTGGCATAGATATAGATAGGTGGAAACTCTCTTTGGGGGCTGAACATGGTGGCGGGTCAGATCCAGAAAAGCGAAATATTGGTGTTTAATTAAAAGTTCTAGCTTGCATCGCGAAAACTATCATATATTTGTTATGTTATAATATAACAAATTGGATTTAATACTTATGATGAATGTCGCGCGTTTAGATGCTGTTGCAATTGGGTTATCAGGAGTTTGTGTCATTCACTGTTTGGCACTTCCGGTTTTGGTGGCGTTTATGCCGGTTTTTAGTCAGTTTTCAGAAGCGGAATGGGTCCATAAATTTCTTGTTCTTCTAGCGTTGCCTATATCTGGATTTGCAATATTTCGATCCTCTTCGCAGCCAAGCAAAGCTCTTTTTATTACGCTTGTTTCTGTTGGAGGTCTGTTATTGTTTAGTGGAGCTTTTATAGAAGCGTTTCATCAGATTGAAGCCGTATTGACGCTGCTTGGTGCGCTAATTCTATCTTCAGCGCATTTAATCCGTTGGCGGCATTCACATTTGAAACCTGAGTGAGAATGCCGACCCATAGGACATGGTGGACTTGTTTGTTCTAACTCACCACATGGCGTAAGCGCAGGAAGTGTTCGTCCCAGCCTTTGTCATGGCTAGATGCCATGCTGAACGAAGCGTCTTCAACTAGTTCAAAGCCTGTGTGAACGAGGGTGAGGAGAGTGCCGCCTTCAATTTCTGTCAGTGTCCACGTGCAGACTGTGTTTTTTTCCTGAAGCATGGGGTGGGTGAATGTGTGGACGAGTTTATTGGGGGCATCGCTGAGCAATACCTCTCCCCAGATGATGGCATCGCCTTCTTTACCGATAGAGTTAGATACAATTTTATACTCACCTCCCTCGATCAGATCACAGCTGGCATTGTGAAACCAAGTGGCGAGAAGATCGGCTTGTGTCAGGAATTTCCAGACATGCTGAGGCGGAGCTTTGAGGATGATTGTCTTGGTCAGCGATAATTCAGTCATTTGCGGTCTCCACGGCTTTTTTGAGTAGGGCTAGGCGTTCATCCCAGAACTTATCGAAGTGATTGATCCATTCTGCGGCTGTTTTTAGTGATTGTGGGTTGAGGTGATTTATGCGTTCACGGCCGTTTTCAACGACGGTAATAAGGTCGCCTTCTTTGAGGATTTTCAGATGTTTGGCGATGGCAGGGCGGCTCATCTCAAATGAGTCTGCAATCTCACTGATTGGGCGCTCACCTTCAGCAAGCATTGAGATAATAGCGCGTCGCGTTGGATCAGCGAGGGCACGAAAGACGGGTTGGTAGGTGTCAAATTGCATAAAGTAAAACCTTTCGGTTTCATATATACAGAACCAAATGGTTTCACGTCAACCCGGCAAGCATAAAAATGCGGGCACGTGAAATATGCCCGCATTCTTGGTTGATTTTGTGAAATGTTTGAAATGGGCTAGCGTTGTGGGCGTTTACCGCGTTCTTCGCCTTTACCGCCAGATCTTCCTTGCCCGTTGCCGCGATCTTGCATGCTGGGCATTCTTACGATGAGTTCTGCGCGGCTAAGCAATCCGTTTTTGTCTTTATCGAGAAGATCAAAATTTCGGCGAAGACAGGTTTCAAATTCGAGTTGAGAAATAGAACCACTTAGATCTGTGTCAAAGCCGATAAAGCTAGGCATGGCTTCAGCGCTGCCAAGATGGGTTATCGCCCAAGTTTGGTAGCCAAAACTGCGCAATTCTCTGCCAGCTTCCAAGCCGATATTGGCCCATTGGGTTGTTGTGAAATCATTCATTTCAACGATAGATGTCATGCCGTCTTGATCTTTATCCATGCTGACAAACAGAAGAGATATAGGTTGGGCGACATAGCCCATCATGGATAGATTGCCTTGTTGAGGGCCGCCGCGTCCGCCGCCTCTTTCTGGTGGTTTATTGGAGGCACAAGAAGCAGCAAATAACAGGCTGCTGGCTAAAGTAAGTTTTGCGATCGTTCCAAGTTTTAAATCAAACACGTCTAAAGTCTCTCAATTGGCAAAAGATTGCCCCCGATATTATCCCGAATTGATAATACGGTTTGAGTGAGAGATATCCGTCGAAATGATTATCTAAAAACGGGCGCTGATGCCGGGGCGCTGATTTCTGCTTGGCGTTCTAATTCGATTGGGCCGGTCATGATGACGTGGTCATCTTTCTCGCGCCAATCTATGTGCAGGTCTCCGCCATCGACAAACACTGTGCATGAGCGGTTGAGTAGGCCTTTGCGTACGCCTGCCACAACAGCAGCGCATGCGCCTGTGCCGCAAGCTTTTGTAAGTCCAGCATCGCGTTCCCAGACGCGTAAGCGAATGCAATCTCTTCCAAGCACTTGGGCAAATCCGACATTGGCTTTTTCAGGGAACATCATATGCCCTTCAATGAGGGGGCCAATACCTACCACATCCACGGCATCAAGATCATCGACGAAGAATACACAATGAGGATTGCCCATATTCACTGCGCCGGGCAGTTGGAGATAGGGCGCATCAATCGGTCCGATTTTTACATCTATGCCGCGCGTATCCATGCGTTCGGCCAAGGGGATTTCTTCCCATTTTAAAAGGGGAGAGCCCATGTCGACAGAGATCATAGTGTCGCCATTTCCGTGACGTGTGGCGATGAGTAGTCCAGCTTCGGTTTCGATTTTGATTGTATCGCGATTGCGTTCGCGCATCATGATCCAGCCAACACAGCGAGACACATTTCCGCAAGCGGCCACTTCGCTACCCGTATTATTCCAGATACGCATGAAAATATCACCGCGCATGGAATTTTCTAGGGATACAACTTGATCAGCATTTGCGGATTTAGCGATGCGTCTTACAGCTTCTGCTGAGAGGCGTAATTTCTCTCCGCGTCCGTCTAGAATAGCGAAAGCATTTCCACACCCATTCATTTGGTAATATTTCATCGGACGTACTTTCGATAGAATTGGGGCGACCAGCCTTGAGTATGTAATCCCGTTCTTGAAGAAAATAGAAGGTTTTTAACTCTCGTCAAACTCAAATGGGTTCTTCTAAACTTAAATACCAGTAACAAAAGAGAAAATTTTTGCAGCTGGAATTTTATACTGCTTTGGCGGCCCCGCCACATAATTCAGGCCTACCGCCACAACAATCAGAGATAATATGGTCTATGAGACCAGCCACATTATCTGGATGAATTGCGTAGACTAATTTTGTGCCTTCACGCGTTTTGTTTATCAGGCCACATCTTTCTAATTGTGCAAGATGGGGGGAGAGCGTCGATGGCGATACATTCAGGCTTTTGGAGATGTCACCGGCGCAAATGCCTGTTTGTCCTGCATTCGCAAGGAGGCGGAAAGCTTTATAGCGCACATCATGTGCGAGCGCGGAGAATCTGGCAATTGCAATATCTGACATAATGCAAATGGATAGCTTTTTTTTAGAGGTTTACCAAGATGTATTGTTGAGAAGAAATGTTGCATCTAATTTCTTGCCTTGTAGGGCAATCAGGTTAAGCTAATTTGATGCGCAAAAAGGTGATTTATGAAGAAAATTATATTGAGTGCAGCTATTTTATTAGCCGTAGCGTGCTCGCCACAGGAAAATACAACTGACATGAACGATAAAGACACAGCTAAAGTGATAGCTAGTCATTCTGATTTGGCATTTGATTCAGATCAGCACCTTTTTCTGGAAGAGGTTGAGGGAGAACAAGCGCTTGATTGGGTGAAGGGCGAAAATGAACGCTCGCTTGCACGTTTGAAAGCTGATCCTCGATTTGCTGTTTTAGAGAAAGACGCGCTTGATATTGTGAACGCCAAAGAGCGTATTCCTTACGGGTCTGTACGTGATGGGTTTGTGTATAATTTCTGGCAAGATGAAGCCAATGTGCGCGGGTTGTGGCGTAAAACCACATTGAAGAGCTATAAGTCAGATACGCCTGTCTGGGAGACGGTGCTGGACTTTGATGCTTTGGCCAAAGCAGAAGATAAAAACTGGGTGTTTAAAGGCTCCAATTGCTTCAAACCAAAAGGTGAAGACGACTGGCGTTGTATGGTTTCCTTATCTGATGGCGGTAAGGATGCAGTAGTTCAACGTGAGTTTGATCTTGAAAGCAAAACATTTGTAGAGAGCGGTTTTGCAACGCATGAAGCTAAACAGGGCATTGCTTGGGCGGATGCTGATACATTGCTCATCGCGACAGATTGGGGTGATGTGGATGGCGTGAAGTCGGTGACTGAATCTGGCTATCCTTATATTCTAAAGCGTTGGAAACGCGGTACACCTTTAGAAACCGCTGAAACAATATTAAATAGCTCACCGACCGTTATGGGTGTGTGGCCGATGACGTTTGAGCTGGAAGATGGGCGCGTTATTCAGTCTGCAATGGAAGCAGAATCATTTTTCTCGTTTAATTACTGGCTATTTCCCGAAGATGGATCAGAGGCGGTCAAATGGCCAATCCCGAAAAAATCAACACCCCAAGGCGTATATGCTGGCCAATTTCTTTTAACACTGGAGGCGGATTGGGATGTTGAAGGGCAGGGTAGTTTTAAACAAGGGGATTTAGTCGCCTTTGATGTGAACGCGTTCCTTGAGACTAAAACCTTGCCAAGCGTTTCTCTTGTGATGCGTCCTAAAGAGCGTCAGGCAATAGGCAGCGTATCTTTATCTAAAAACGCCTTGTTGATCTCTTATAACGATAACGTCGCCGGTAAAGTAATGTCTGGTGATTTGGTCGATGGCGATTGGGCGTTCTCTCCTGTCGCGCTCCCTGACAATGGTAATGCTGGAATTGCGTTCGCATCCAAAGATGAGAGCGATGTTTTCCTAAATTATGAGGGCTTTTTAAACCCAGATTCCTTATATGCATTTGATGCAAAATCAGGTGAAGTGACATTGCTAAAAAGCTTACCGCCAAAATTTGACGCGAGCCCATATGTGGTGGAGCAATTTGAATCGACATCGAAAGATGGAACAAAAGTGCCCTATTTTGTGGTGCGGGCAAAAGAGACCGATATGGATGGCTCTACGCCGACCCTGCTTTATGGGTATGGTGGTTTCCAGATATCGCTAAATCCAAGTTATTCAGCATTCACTGGTAAGCTTTGGCTCGATAATGGCGGTGCTTATGTGCTTGCTAATATTCGTGGCGGCGGAGAATTTGGACCGGCATGGCACCAAGCTGGATTGAAGCTAAAGCGCCAAGTTGTCTATGATGACTTCATCTCAGTTGCTGAAGATATTATTGGCAAAGGCCTTACATCACCAGACAAGCTAGGCATTATGGGCGGTTCCAATGGTGGTTTGCTCATGGGCGTCATGTTTACACAGCGTCCTGACTTATTCTCGGCTGTTGTGTGTCAGGTGCCTTTATTGGATATGCTGCGTTATCACACAATGTTGGCGGGTGCGTCTTGGATGGATGAATATGGTGATCCTTCTGTACCAGAAGAGCGCGAATGGTTGGAGAAATTATCGCCTTATCACAATATTGATCCGTCTACGGACTATCCAGAAATCTTCTTTGTAACTTCGACAAAGGATGATCGTGTGCATCCCGCACATGCGCGCAAAATGGCGCACCGTTTACAAGACCTTGAAAAGCCATTTTTGTATTATGAAAACATAGATGGTGGGCATTCTGCGGCTGCGAATTTGAAAGAATCTGCAAACCGTCGTGCACTGGAAATGACATATCTGATGCAAAAGCTCATGGATACGTCGGCGCAGTAAACCTTGAGGGTAAACACTAGAATGTGATTTGATTTTTAGAGCTAGTCCTTTCAGTCTTATGGTTATCGGTCCACTTTGATGCCACCTGATTGAAAGGGCGACGTAATGAAGTCTTTGATTGCTGCCAGTTTTTTATCCTTTGCTATGGTTATGCCTGCTTTGGCTGCACCGCGACTTGGGAGTGAAGCTCCTGATTTTGAAGCTGTTTCTACCAATGGAGAGGCAGTGAAATTAAGTGATATTGACGGTGTTGTCGTGCTTGAATGGACCAATGATGGCTGTCCCTTTGTCAAGAAACACTATGAATCAGGAAACATGCAAGCCACCCAAAAAACACTAACTGAGGGCGGTGCTAAATGGATCACGATCATTTCTTCTGCTCCAGGAAAGCAAGGATATGTGGATGCAGAAGGAGCCAATTCCATAGCAGCGGAGCATGGCGCAATGCCAGATTATACAATCCTTGACCCAACAGGTGACATTGGGAAATTGTATAAAGCGCAAACAACGCCGCACATGTTTGTTATTGAAGATGGTATTCTTGAATATGCCGGCGCAATAGATTCAATCCCATCAGGTAATCCAGCTGACATTGAGCGCGCTGAAAACTATGTATTGTCAGCGTTTGCTGACATTCAGGCAGGCAATGAAGTGCAGACAGCGTCTAGCAAGCCATATGGGTGTAATGTCAAATATTAAGGCCAAATAATGTATTTAGCGACCTCTTGAAATTTATCGTTTTTCGATATATCTTGATTTCAAGAGGAGCTATTTATCATGAAAGCCGAGCTTATTCGCATTGCCAATGGTGCCATTGATATCAAAGTGGTGACCAACAAAACCATGCATATTTTGCAATGGCGTCGTCACATGTTTCGCGATGAGGTTTTGTTGGACGGAAAGCGTCAACAAGTATCACGCGGACTTATGTGGGGACGCGAGACGATATATGGTCTGGTATTTGGCCGCGATGAAGACGGAGAAGGCGGTAGCAAGCTGATTTTTACAATCGACTCCCGTCATGATTGGAATTCACTCGATTTGGATGAATATAGTCGTCCGCGCGGAGTAAGATTAGAAGACGCAGACAATGCGCTTCTTGTGTTTGGAACACTTGATCCCAAGGAAATGGAAAAGCCATCTACTTTTATGGAAGCTTTGAAGAAAAATTTGGGTATGCAATGGTAAAATTTAAAAGGGCGCAGCGTTTATAGCGAGCGCCCTTTTTTATGATTTCTAGTGAATGAGATTATTCACTCTCAGCTTTGATATAAGCAATAACATTGGCCTGATCTTCGGGCTTTTTAAGGCCTATGAATGCCATTTTATTGCCTTTGATGGCTTTGCGTGGGTTTGCTAGATAAGCAGAGAGTGTTGCGTCATCCCACACCATACCTGCCTCACCAGCGGCAATCATTGCTTTGGAATATTTAAAACCTTCACCAGTTCCAGCTGTGCGGCCCATAACCCCGTTTAGCGCAGGACCAACTTTGCTTTTACCTACAACATTGTGACATGAGACGCACTTTTTGAAGACTTTTGCGCCAGCAACTGGATCACCCTCTGCAAATGCCTGCCCTGACACTGTACCAAAAAGTGAAATAGCTGTGATGATGAATGAGGCGGTTTTTAATGTTTTCATGGCGTGGCCTTCCATAGAAATACTGAACATATGCATCTAATATAGTCCGCCTTGCATGTATTGATAATGAATAATGTAGAGATGGTCGTTTCGCCGCAGATATGGCGGATATACCAATGGGACACAGATCAGGAGTGTGGTTTGCGTTTCACGCCGCGTTGAGGCTTTGCATTTGCTGGGTCTTCAGGCCAATCATGCTTGGGATAGCGTCCACGCATATCCTTGCGCATATCTTGATATCCTCCGCTCCAGAAAGCGGTGATATCCTTGGTCATGGCAATTGGGCGCTGGGCAGGCGATAGCAATTCCAAAGTCAGGGGCACTTGCCCATTGGCGATAAATGGGTGTTGAGACAAGCCAAAAAATTCTTGTGCTTTGACACTGACCGTTGGGCCTTTTTCTGTGTCGTAATTGATGGAAACACTGCGCTCAGTTGGGGTGGTCCAATGAGAGGGGGCAAGGCGATCCATATCAGATATAAGTTGCCAATCAAGCAAGGTTTTGATGGCGGCAATGGCTTTACCGTCTGTGATTTTCGAAAAATCTCTTTGGTTTTCAAGGAGTGGGGCTAGCCATTCCTTTGCACGGTTGTGAATGATTTTCGTAAAATCTTCTGGCCAATCTGAGCCAAATTGCGCATTTAGAAAATTAATCCGTGTACTGAATGAGTTGATAGCGTCCTGTGCTGGGAGAAGTTTGATTCCGTCTTTTTCAAAGGCTGCCAACAGCCCTTTTAGCGCTATTTCACCAATTGGTTTTGACAGGGGTGTTTGAGCCAATGTAATGGCCCCGATACGTGTGACACGACGGGCTGTTAGGCGATTTAATTTTGGATCAAAACAGGCAATATCTTCGGTGATTTCATGCCCGATGTCGCGCGCTTCAGCTTCAGAAATTGGGGCTGCGAGGGTGATGCGTAGTGTGGCGGCTCCGCCTGTGATCTCAGCAATAGCTAACCATGCTTCTCTTGCAAGGGGATCTGCCGCGTCCACTTGAGCGGCGCGGCCATTGGCCATAAGGAATTCTCCTACCTTGCCCGGCCGTGCCTTGGCAATTCGGTCGGGAAATCCTTGTGCGATGGTGGCTCCGGCTTCCTCTCTGTTTAAATGAGAATTGGTTTTTAATGAGGGGTTTGCGGTTTTCGCCCATCTGTTAGCCATATCCCGTATGGCGCGCGCACGTCCTGATTTATCATTGGAAAATTGGGCAAGGCGTTCACGCGCATCAATGCTTTTCCCGCCTAAACCACGTTCACTTATTAGGGCAGCAATATGGGCAGCGAGAGGAATAGTATCAAACTTATCCGCGCCCATCACCATTGCGGCTAATCTTGGTGGCAATGGAAGATCAGACAACTTAAGGCCGGATGGGGTCGGTTGTCCTTTTTCATTAATCGCGCCAAGTTTTTGTAATAGCGCAAGACTGGCATTCCAGACCCCTTGGGGCGGTGCATCTAGCCAACGCATGGTTGATGGATCGTGTGTGCCCCATCGGGCTAGATCTAGGACGAGATTGGAGAGGTCTGTATTGGTGATTTCAGGAGAAGGGAAAGCGGGTAGGCCGCGTGTTTCCGCTTCATGCCAAAGGCGATAGCAAACGCCTGGTTCTGTTCTACCTGCACGTCCGCGTCTTTGATCGGCATTGGCACGGGATGCGCGGATCGTTTCAAGGCGAGATGCATTGATGGATGGATCATAACGCGGGACACGCGCAAGACCGGCATCAATAACGATACGCACATTTTCAATGGTGAGTGAGCTTTCGGCAATATCGGTTGCTAGAACAATTTTGCGCTTTCCTTTGGGGGGAGGTGAAATTGCAGCATCTTGTTCTTGTGGCGTGAGACCACCAAAGAGCGGGGTGATGAGGATGTTGTCGTCAATTTGATCTAGGCGTTCGGCTGTGCGTTTGATTTCCATTGCGCCGGGAAGAAAAGCGAGGATAGAACCGGTTTCGTCCTTTAAGGCTGTGCGGATGGCGGAGGCGACTTCATCTTCAAGGCGCGCGTTTTGATTGCGGCCAAGATAATGCGTCGTGACAGGGTGGGCGCGGCCATCAGACTGGATGAGAGGAGCATTTAAAAATGCAGGCAAGCCTTGGGTGTCTAAGGTGGCGGACATGGGTAGGATGCGTAAGTCTTCGCGCAGGGCTTCTTGGGCTTCAAGGGCAAGTGCGAGGCCAAGGTCAGCATCGAGGGAGCGTTCATGGAATTCATCGAATATGACTGCGCTAATGCCTGAAAGCTCAGGGTCATCAAGAATCATACGAGTGAAAATACCCTCTGTGATGACTTCAATGCGAGTGGATTTAGAGGTGCGCACATCTAAGCGGGCGCGTAGACCGATTGTTTCTCCAACACTTTCGCCAAGGGTTTGGGCCATACGGGTTGCAGCGGCGCGGGCAGCAATACGGCGTGGCTCAAGCATGAGAATTTTTCCTGACTGTGCCCAGTCTTCATCCAGCAAAGCAAGCGGAACGCGCGTTGTTTTACCTGCGCCAGGAGGCGCGGCGAGAACAAGGCGCGTGTGGGAGCGCAAACTGGTTTTGATACTGTCAATGACATCATCAATGGGGAGAGAAAAGGAGGTATGACTCATGCCACAGCGATACGCAGGAATGCCGAGCGCTGCAAGATTGATTTAAGAAACTGGCACTTGTCCGACTTTTTCACTTGGAAGGTCGATATAGGAAAGAGGGCCGCCTTTGCCGCATCCCGTGTCTAGGAATATGGCGCGGCGTCCATTCTCTGCGGTGTGCACGAATGGTTGTTCGGCGCGAATATCATGTCCGACAACCGCAGTTACCCCTTCGGGAAGCTGTTCGACCCAATCATAATGGCGAACTGGACGTCCCTCTTCATCGCGTTCTCCGCGAACTTCGCCGTAGAGGGCCATATTTTCAATGCGCCGTCTCAAGCGGCTAAGACTAATGGGTTCGTCAGGGTGTTCAAAATGATATGGGCTTACCGCGCCGTGAGCAAAAACAAATTTGCCCATACGAAGAATGTGCGGCGTGTCAGCGTAGATTCTGACAAAACGTTCTTTTAGCTCATTGCCGTCTGGTGCGTTACTAATGCCTTTGACAGTGGCAGACAACTCTTTGTTCATTCGGATATTATTGCCTTTTAACATCCGATACAATTTGTCATCGTGATTTGAACGCACAAGGTAGGCGCGCCCGGATTCTATCCAATCAAGAGCTAACCTTAACGCACCGGCACTATCGGGACCTCTATCTATGAGGTCGCCTAAAAGCATGATGTGGTCGGCGTCTCCGGCAGCCGCTTCCAATGTCTCTGGATGGCCATGAACGTCACCAATGGCCCGTATATTATTCAACTTAAAGATCATGGTTCATTTTGATGCTGTATCATTATAATTGGCAAGAGGCATAATCTATTCCTTGACCGCATTTTTTGTAGACATATTGTTTAATCTTGATTTTTTTGAGGGGGAGAACCTTCTATATGGGCGGCTGGCTAAAAATAACGTTGTGGAAACGGGTAATGCTCGGACTTGTTCTGGGTATTTTATTGGGCCTTGGCCTTCATTACGGGGTTGGTGAAACAGGAATCAACATAGCAACAGATTGGATTTACCCATTTGGGAAAGCTTTTATCAATCTGATCAAAATGCTGGTTGTGCCATTGATTTTTACAACATTGGTTTCAGGTGTGACGGCGATGGGAGATCCAGCAAAACTGGGGTCTCTTGGAGGGCGTGCGCTTGGACTATATATGGGAACAACACTGATTGCTGTAACCATCGGTTTGAGTATAGGTACGCTTGTTCAACCAGGCGCAGGCTTTGATTTGGGGCTTGTCAGTCAAGATGCGATTGCCGAACAGCAAAGTAAAATTGATAGCTTAGCTGGGGCAACTAAGGGTCTTGGTGAACGTTTGCTTGAGATTATCCCGACCAATCCAGTTGCTGCTTTTACTGAAGGAAATACGCTTCAGATAATATTCTTTGCGATCATTTTTGGAGTTGGTTGTCTGCTTGCCAAAGAAGCAGGAAAACCTATCGCGACAGCAGTTGAGAGTGCTGCTGATGTGATGATGAAAATCACGCATTTTGTAATGGAGTTGGCACCGTTTGGCGTTTTTGCTCTTATGACATGGGTGATGGCTAACCAAGGGCTGCAAGTTTTAACAATTCTAGGGAAGATGGTGTTTGCGCATTATCTTGCTTGTAGTTTGCACATGATCATCACGCATGGTGGTATTGTGAAAGGTATTTTGAAATTACCTTTAATTCGTTTCTTCCGAGGTGTTGTTGACGCTCAAGCCGTTGCTTTTTCCACGTCTTCTTCAAGCGCGACTTTGCCTGTCACGATTACATGTGCGGAACAAAATTTAGGTGTTTCAAAGTCGATCGCATCATCTGTTCTACCGCTTGGAGCGACCATCAATATGGATGGAACAGCCTTGTATCAAGGTTTAATCGCTTTGTTTGCCGCCCAAGCTTTTGGTATCCAACTTGATTTGGTGGATTATGCAATGGTCGCGATGACGGCGACATTAGTGTCTGTTGGAACGGCTGGTATTCCATCTGTTAGCTTATTCCTAGCGACTACGACACTGGCAGTGATTGGGTGTACGCCAGATCAGATTGTGATTGTGTTGGCTGTTTTATTCCCGTTTGATCGTCTGCTGGATATGATGCGCACGGTCACAAATGTGACTGGTGATGTTGCTGTCGCGGCGACAGTTGCGAAGTGGGAAGGGGAATTGGACGAAGACACGTTTAAACGCGTTTCTACAGTCTAGTTTTACGCTTATATCTACAAAACAGTGCGGCTCTCTATTCATTTAGAGGGCCTTTTTTTGTTGGTGCTGTATCAGGCGATAATTATATCGTTAGGAATAGAAATTTATTAGATTCACGATGTTGTGAAATGTCATAAATTTTCCCTATATAAAGAAGGCAAAGCTTTTGCGGTTTAGGGTTGACTATACTTAGAATAATTCTAAATAAAAAGAGCATGAAATGATAGCTGGCTTCAATACTGAAGTTTAGCTTAGCAATATGGAGATTTGCACATGATTGGACGTCAGGTTCCTAAAGTTACTTTCCACACACGTGTACGTGACGAAAGCATTGGTGGTGACAACCCATTCCGTTGGGAAGACAAAACATCAGATGATTACTTTGCTGGTAAAAAAGTTGTGCTTTTCTCTTTGCCGGGTGCTTTCACACCAACATGTTCAACATACCAATTGCCAGACTTTGAAAAACTTTTCCCAGAGTTCCAAGCTAAAGGCGTTGATGCAATTTACTGTATGTCTGTGAACGACACATTCGTAATGAACGCATGGGCAAAAGGCCAAGGCCTTAACAACGTATCTGTGATCCCTGATGGTTCAGGTGAGTTCACACGTAAAATGGGTATGTTGGTCAACAAAGACAATCTTGGTTTTGGTGCGCGTTCATGGCGTTACGCTGCTATTGTTGACGATGGAAAAATCACAAAATGGTTCGAAGAGCCAGGCTTTGAAGACAATTGCGGTGAAGACCCTTATGGCGAATCTTCACCACAAAACGTTTTGAAAAACCTCTAAGTTTTTCTAATCCAAACTAAAAAAGAAGGCGACGGATATGACATCCGTCGCCTTTTTAGTGTGGGTTCTGTCTCGTGGGTGATGAATTGTACGAGGAACCCTGATGGAACTGATTTTGATATGGAAAAATTAGGCTGCTTTTTTGAAGCCGTGTGTTTGAATTGTTGGAGCTAGCGCACTTTTCTTGGTTTTTATCTTTTTATTGTCTTGGCGTACATCTAGGCCTTGGGGTGTGTAAGGCGTGAGAAGGCTGTTTAAGCGTTTAAATTCAGAGATATAATATAACTCCATTGTAAAACGCAGTTCAGTATCACGCAGGAAAAAGCTAGACGTATTTTTACACTTTTTGATACGCATGGAATCGATAGACGGTGAATACCAACTTGCCAATTCATCAGTCGTTCCGTTGACGCTGATCAGGCGCTTATTCGTCAACGCATATGCCATATTGAAGCGGCGCTTGCGGTTATTCCAAGCAAATACGGCACCAATGGCGCGTATAGCTGCTAAACTTGCCAAGACACCAAATACAGCATTCATCTGTGGGGGGTGTATGAATAAGGTTGCGACGACGCCAGCTAATATCGCAATGAAGAAAGCGACATTCTTCCAGTAGAAGGTATTGATTTTGGTATGGATGATTTTTCTATCAGGAAACCCTGACCAAATGATTGTTTCGTCATCTGCTAAATCGGATTCAACTTTCCCGATCGCGGCATACATTGCCTTCTTACACATTATGCTACTCACTCTACAAAATGGTTCTACTATTAACCAAGTATTAAGACAGCAAACGCGCAAAATCTAAGAAGGTCAAGGGGCTGTTGGATCTATAATCTCGAGAAGTCTCATATTGTGAAAAATATTAACGAGAAGATCTTGGCGATAAGGCGTGTTTACTTTTTGTTAACTAGATATTGGGTTCAATTTCAGCAAAATTTATTAGAAACGCGATGTTGATTGCTGTGTTTCAACAATCATTTTGTTGAGGTTTCGGACTCCAAACTTCTTGGACCAAGCTAGGCTTCCTGCAGCTTCAGATGAAAGTCGCATTTCAGGCCATTTAGAAAATAGTCGCTGAAGCGCAATTTCTGCAATAATGTGAGCTAGCTGGGCACCTCCACAAAAGTGAGCACCGGCACCGAAACTGATTTGTCGGTTTTGATCACGTGTAATATCAAATTCAAGCGGATTTTTATTAGATGCAGGGTCCATGTTAGAGGCGGCGAGAAAGCCAAATGCGATATCGCCGCGCTTAAAAGTGTGGCCATGAAAGTCAAAAGTGTCTTTTGCATAGCGCGGGGCGGTGGTTTGAGTAGGTGATGCAAACCGCAATATCTCTTCAACGACATCAGGCACACGTGTCCAGTCTTGTTTTAAAAGTTCAAGCTGCGCAGGGTGATCAAGTAAGGTGAGGCACCCAAGGCTGATTAAGCTGGATGTTGTGGCATGGCCGGCTAATATCAAAAAGAATGCTATATCTACGATATTGGCATTTTGATCAGCAGAAGCTGCTGGTTTGTTTTCCAGCAATTTGGCACCAAGGCTTTCAGGAGGAAGCAAAGATGGGGTGCTGAAAAATTCTTTAAGATAGTCGTAGAGATGTTTTCGTGCAGATTGAGCGTGTCTGTTTCCTAAGATACCAGACGGAAAAGAAATTTGTATTGCCCATTTTAATATGTTTGGCGCGACATCTTTGGGAATCCCCAAAAGTTCGATCATCACCATAGCGGGCAATGGCATTGCAAATTGCAAGACGAGGTCGCGCTGGTTCGCAGCTAGTCTTTTTACCGGAGTGTGAGTTTCCAGCAATTGATCAGCGAGCAAAGCGATGTTTGGGCGTAGAGATTTTAAGCCGCTCTTACGCAGCGCTTGGTCAAGGTGTTGGCGGATGTCTCTATGGTCTTTGCCATCTTTTAAAAAAAGACTGCCATTTCCTGGATTAAATTCAGGGATAATGCCAGCTGAAGCAAAAATGGCATCTTTTCCTACAGTTTTGGAATCTGTCGTAAAGCGATGCGGGCTTTTCAAAAGATCAATGAGGGCATCATTACCCGAGATAAGAACAGCTTTGCCAATTTTAGGTATTTTTACCGGTAAGATTGGTCCTTTTTGAGATAATTCAAATAAAACCTGCTGGGGTGATCGTAGATAGTCTTTGTCGGTAAAGTCGATGACAGACATTCAGAATTTTCCATGCTGGTATGTGAGTATAGGTAGAAGCTATATCCATATTTGCCTGCAAGTGGAAACAGTGGAAAATCTTCTAATTTCACTATTTCAGGCATCAGACAAATTACCGTGATTTTGAGCGCCAATCTCTATACAGAATGACAAAATTGTTCAAAACTTCAACTAAAATATATAAAGATTGGGCGGTTATAAAAATGAACTTCATCCAGAGGCTTAAAAGCGACTTTACATATGTAACTGGTTTAATGGCCATCCTGAAATATACTGAAGATATTACACCATTCAGTGAAAATTTATTGCCCGATGATTGGGAAAAATCGGTGGATGCACATTCTCAAAACGTTGCGGTTATATTTGACGGACAAGAGACAACCTATGGTGAGTTGGATCTACGTGCTAACAAGTTTGCAAACTGGGCAATTAAGCAAGGTATTCAACAGGGGGATTGTGTTGCCTTGCTGATGGGAAACCGGCCAGATTATTTGGCGTTTTGGTTGGGGATAACAAAAATTGGAGCCTGTTGCGCACTGATCAACAACCAACTTGCATCACAGCCGCTCGCACATTGCTTGAATATTGTTGAAGCTAAAATTTTGGTCATGGGTGATGCCCGCTGGGAGCAATATGTCTCGGCACAATCATATTTAGATGTTGATGTCCCAGCATGGGTTTTAGGTGACATTGAAGGCGGACACGGTAATCTGGAAACAGAGCTTAGCAATATATCCTCCGAACGGCCCGATAAAGCACTTCGAGCCGGTATGCAGGCCAAAGAAATTGCTTTGTATATTTATACTTCTGGAACAACTGGATTACCTAAAGCGGCGCGTATGACGCATGCGCGATGCCAAACAATGCTGCGTTCAATGGTTGTATCCTGTAAGTCTATTCCAAGCGATCGCGTTTTAATTGCGCTGCCATTATATCACGCAACAGGAGGACTTGTGGCGGCAGGGTGTGCTTTAATGGCAGGGGCCGCGATCGTGCTAGAGAGGAAGTTTTCTGCCAATAAATTCTGGAAAATAGCAATTGAAACAAGTGCAACCAATTTTGTTTATATTGGCGAAATGGGGCGGTACCTCATGAATTGTGAAATTACGCCTGACGAAAGACACCACAAAATCACGAGATGTTTTGGAAACGGTTTGCGTGCGGATGTTTGGTCAGAACTTGTTGAGAGAACAGGTATTCGGCGCGTATATGAATTTTACGGTGCCACTGAAGGCAATGTTAATCTGCTAAATGTCGACAATAAAATTGGAGCCATTGGTCGTGTGCCTGACATATTACGCAAAAAGCTACCAACGCGCGTTATCAAAGTTGATAATCAAACTGAAGAAGTCATTCGCAATCAACAAGGGTTTTGTAGTGAAACTGAAGCAAACGAAGTTGGCGAAGCTATTGGGAAGATAGATCCGTCGGCCAATAGGCAGCGGTTTGAAGGATATAGAGACAAATCCAAGAATGAATCCAAAATCGTCAATAATGTTTTTGAAGAAGGAGATTCCTATTTTCGAACTGGCGATTTGATGCGGCGTGATAAAGATGGCTATCTGTATTTTGTAGACCGTCTAGGTGACACATATCGCTGGAAGGCTGAAAATGTTTCTACAAATGAAGTGAGTGAAGTGCTTTCTTCATTTGAAGGTGTCGAGCTTGCGAATGTTTATGGTGTAGAAGTGAAAGGTCATGAAGGGCGTGCCGGTATGGCAGCAATTCAGCTTGCAAACGAAATAGATCTGGCGGCCCTATGGGCGTATGTCCGTTCTGAATTGCCAGAATATGCACGACCTGTTTTCATCCGTATTTTAGAAACAGAAAATACGACAGGTACATTTAAATTTAAGAAGGTGGATCTTGTAAAAGAGGGGTTTGATCCAAACACCATAAAGTTTCCAATATTCGTGTCTTCGGCTGAAGACAAATCTTATGTGAAACTGACCGCCGATATTTTTGAAGCAATTCAAAAGGGTGAGAGACGTCTCTAGAAACACGAGATAAAGCGCGCTTCTATAATAGGTAAGGCGCGCTTTGTCGAAAAAGCAAGAAAATAGGACTTAGCTCGCCATTGCTGCATCGATTTCCGGTTGATAATCACCCATTAGGCGGTTCAACAGAAATTTGTATGTCATCATGTTTTTACGGATTTCAGTGCGTTCATCGTGAGACATTTGGGCGTCATTGTCGTCTCGCGTCAAATCGTTCCAAATCTTTTCGGCTAAGCTTGCAAGGGGGGGGAGGTCTGTCCAAGCTGCATGGGCATGAATGTTCGTGAACAAATCTGAAGCCTGATTGTAAGAAAGTTCATCGCTCCCGTGAAGCTTCCTCATAAAAGAGACAATTTCGCCCTCGACTTCTAGCAAAGACGAGATTTCTTGATCACGGCTGATTGCTGTTGTTGGCATTTAGTATTCCCCTAGTTTTTCGCCTTATTCTCTTATTTGGAGAAAAATGTAGTCGAAAATAGTTAAAAAGCGGTTCTTTTTGTTATTCATTTTGAGAATGTCTATGTTAATTCGTTTTAGAACGCGAAATTTCTGTACTTATACAAGTATTAAGCTCAATTGTATTTGAATTTACTGTTGTTTTTAGGTTTATACATGTTCATTGAACTGACTTCCCCAAAAAGGGGAATTCAGTTTTGGTAACGAATTTGAAATTCACCGGCGATAACCATGATATTGCGATATAGGTTAAGTTTAAGGTGTCGATCATGGGTTTTGATGCAACGGGTGGAAAACTTTATAAAGGAAATCAGGACGGTCCTATCTGGTATGGGATAGTGGGCTTTGTTGTTCTTGTTTGTTTTGTTGGTGTTATTCTAGGCCCAAAATTGTTTGGATCAAAAAAAGCTGACATTGACAAAACCATTCCTGAATTGGTCGCTGGACAATCTTTGCCAGATGCTGCGGGATTGATAAATGCATATGGTTTTCAGGACGAATTGACCAAGTCTGTGCTCGTGAAAATGCAGCAGATAGATCAGACTGAGCATGCGAAACTTTTGACCGATATGGCAAGGCAAGCTCAGGCCGGACGGTCGAAAAATGACTTATCGATGATGATCTTGCAGAAAAGCAAACACTTGGCAAAAAAGCACAAGACATCCATGTTTTTGTCTGAAGTGGCTTATTTTGATCAGGCACTATTATTGATTTCTGAGCTTTCTTTGGATCAACAGGCAATGGGCGGTAAATCATGCGATCTTTCTAGCTTGTATAGGATCTCGCAAAATAAAGATCTCGCGCCCAAATATATGTATTATGATAGTAAATATTATCAGTATGCCATGCGGACTGTGTTATTGATGTTGGGTGCGATTGAAGGCGGGATTGTTGCGCCTCAAAATTATGGAGAATTGACGACAGAAGATACGCAAATTCTGTCTCCTCTGATCGTCCAAATGGCCGCAAACCCTGAAAGCTTGCAGTTTTTCAATTTACTTTCGACACCTGAACCTGCCCAAAGCGCTGAATTAAATGAAGAAGTGCAGACACCAGAAAACAAATTTGATGGCATTAATGGTTGTGAACAGGTGGATATTTTGGTCGCGTCATTTCAAACTCTACCGGATGACACGAGAGCGCGATTCTGGGCTGCTGGTTTGACTGAACCGGTATCCTAATCCTAGTATTTTTGAACGTTTGATGAAGTTCTGTCTTATTTCAGCCGATGTTATGATGTCAGATATGTTTGGCATATGTGCTGCCTTAAATTTAAAGAAATAGACAATGCCTCAGAAAAAATTGGATGAAAGTTTGAATTCATTTCTCGCATCTTGGGAAAGTTTTACGAAAAATCGAGAGTTGAAACCTAATCGAAATGCGTTCGATTGGCGACAACAATTCACCAAGGTGCGCAACAATTTCATCCACGTCATGCAGACGATTGAGCCAGATCTTCCACAAATGCAATCTGTTGAAGATCTGCATATAGAGTGTGGTGATGGACCTATTCCGGGGCGAGTTTATACACCCTACAGCGCCAAACATCCGGTAGGACCTGCACTTGTTTTTTTTCATGGCGGCGGATTTGTTATGGGGGATTTGGAGTCTTATGATTCTATTTGTCGAAGACTTGCCGACTCGTCTGGTTGTCGGATTTTATCTGTGGAATATAGATTAGCACCAGAACACAAATTCCCAGCCCAAGTAAATGATGCTGTTACAGCTTTTAAATGGGCAGTGGAGAATGCTGAAAAGTGGGGTGCGGACCCATCAAAAATTGCAGCGGGCGGAGATAGCGCTGGTGGCAATCTCACCATGGTTGTGACGCGTGCAGCCCAGAATGGAGAATGTCCTGCGCCTGTTTTCCAGCTATTGATTTATCCATTGGCGCAATTTGTAGATCTAAAAGAAAAGGGTGTGTCGCTACAAGAGGGAAGTTTTTTCTCTCCAGCGGCATTTGAATTTTGCCGGTCTGCTTATCTTGAAAAGGATCAAAATCCGCTTGATTTGCGTATTTCACCTTTGTTTTACTCAAATTTTCAAAAGTTGCCACCTGCGCATGTGATAACCGCAGGTTGGGATCCATTGAGGGATGAAGGTAGGATTTATGCCGATAAACTCGTCGCGGCAGGTGTGAAGGTTACGCACAAGGATTATCAATCCCACCCTCATGGTTTCTTCAATTCCACAGCAGTGTCAAAAAGTGCTCGGGATGCAATAGCGGCGGCTGGAAAAGTGTTGAAATCTGCGATCAACTCATAGATCTAATTTAATTAAACTAAGGCGTTTATTGAAAAAAGGGCGGCCCCATTTGAAGCCGCCCTTTATTATTTGAATTCGCTTTGAAATCTATCCTTTAATAGATAGTTCCAGTCCTACCAAACGTCCTTTGTTCAGAGGTGAGAATGTTGCTGGGCCAAGAGTTCCAGCTACGAATGGAATTTGTGTGTCTCCACCTGCTTGAACTTCATCAAGCATGTTCTTTCCATACAATGAGATGGAAATTCCATCTTTAGGTGTGTTCCATGTGATGTCGAAATTGACCATATCGGCCGCGTTGAAATAACCGGCATTACTGTCGGTGTAGGCATTTTCATCGCGGTGCATGAAGTTTGCTGATGTGACCAATGAACCAGCATTTCCTAAGCTTTGATCCCATACAAAACCAAGTCCGTATGTAAGTTCAGGTGTACGTGGTAGCTCCAAATCATAATCACTGTCTTGTACAACGGCTGTTGCAAGATCAGTCACAGAAACTGCTGAGATTGGGAAGCGGATATCAGTGTATTTCGCATCAATATAACCAACATTACCTGTAATCAGGAAGTTATCGGTAACAGCAAAACGTCCTTCAAGTTCCAATCCTTTCATCTCAGCGTCAGCTGTATTGTAGATGAATTGAGACACACCTGTTGGGCTTGAAACATTGATTTCGCGCTGCATGTCTTCTGCTTGGTTGAAGAAAACAGCAGAGTTTAACAGGACACGTCCATCGTTTGATTCATATTTGTAACCAACTTCAAATGAATCAAGAGTTTCTTTGTCGAAATAATAGTTACCGTTATTGATAGTTTGGTTAAGTTGAAGGAATACCGCTGGATCAGTAAGCCTGAAGTTATACCCACCAGAACGGAAACCGCGATTGTATGAGGCGTAAAGCAGTGAGTTGTCAGTTGCTTTATATTCCATAGCAACTTTTGGTGTAACAACATTCCATTCTTTTTTGTCACTATAGTCTACAGGACATGTTTTTTCGATAACTGAACAGTTTGATATTCCTCTAGATAGAGCAGGAATAATGTAAGTTACATCAACATCTTTTTCTTCTTGTGTGTAACGTAGACCTGCTTGAACTGAGAATTTATCAGTAAATTGGTATTCTGCTTGCGCAAAAACACCCAATGTATGGTGGTCTTGCAATCCGCCACCTGGGAAAGGCAATGGAATGTTAGCTGGTAGAAGTGGCGTTACAAGTTGAGAGGCAATCCAACGAGTTTCAGCTAGATCAATGGATTGATCCATATAGAATATGCCGGTTGTAACTGTAAGGTCGTTGAATGACCCATTGTAACGTAGTTCGTTTGAGAGCTGTTCTTGGTCTAGGACGGCAGGACCATCAAATAGCGCTAACGGCAAGGAATCAATATCAGAACTGGAAGATGCTTCATATTTGCGATAGCCGGTTATGTTTGTGATTGTTCCGTCACCAAAGCCAACATCCCAGTCCATACGCAACGTTCCAAATGTTGATGCTGCGTCGTAAAAGCCTCTGTTGTCTATTGCAAAATCAAAGCTGTTACGGTCGTATAGGGATCTGTTTTGAGATGCAGGACCATCGCCTGTGTATTCTGCATATTCTGCTTTTGCCAATACTGTGAAAGTGTTCGTTGGCATATATTCCAAAGCACCACGAATAATTTTCGCGTCGCCTTCACCATGATTTTCATTGTTGGCTAGGTTTTTGAAATAGCCTTCATCATAATTATAATAGGCCGCAATCTTACCGTTCAGCTTACCTTCTATTAGAGGTCCAGATACTGCACCTTGAACGTAGCTGCTAGGTCCACCACGTCCATCGTCAATTGGTGTTTCACTTGCAAATTTGAAATTGTACTGAAGTGTATCAGTTGGGTTACCTGTGTTTACTGCAACAACACCACCAATAGTATTACGTCCTTGGAGTATACCTTGAGGACCGCGCAGGATCTCAAGACTGTCAAGGTCAAACATATCGAAGACGACACCGGCTGGTACACCTAAAGGGACACCGTCAACTACGACACCGATTGTTGGGTCAATGGAGACAATAGATGAGTTTGTACCTGACCCCCGCATTGAGAAGTTCGCAGAACCTTTCGTTGTACCAACATCAGAAAGCGATACGTTTGGGGCATTGTAGGATAAATCTTCAAAATCGCGCACTTTGAGCGTTTCAAGAGAGCCCGCATTAAACGCAGTTACTGACGTTGCGATATCTTGAACATTTTCAGGATCTTTTTGTTTTGTAGCAGTCACGGTTACTGTTTCCAACATACGTTGGACTGCAGTTTGACGACCGTTTTCTTCTTGAGTTGTATCTTCTTGTGCAAATGCTATCGGTGAACTCATTGTAACTAGAGTCGCCAAGCAAGTCGCACCGCGCAACACGGTTTTCACTTTGGACATAATTTTCCTCCCAATAGGTGCATACTTTTTTGCATGCTATATTATTCCCGAGCCAAGTCGTTAAATTCAGGGAAAAGCGTTTCGACCAAAACGTAGTTTAACGCTGCAATTCTAGGTCCCAAATTTAAGTCAAATGGTACGGATGTTAAAAATGTCACATAACTCTGCGGAAGAAACAAGATACCAGCCTGCACAAACCATCAATGAAGTGAAAAATTTGATATCAATTGCAACTCAGTGTGCTAATTTTCCAACAGTTACGTTACGGTATAGCAACTTAGAGTTGCTAAAAAAAATTGGATTTACCGACTTTTCTGAGTCGTCGTTACAAAAATATTTCGCTGATTTCGATGCTCTTCCAGAAAATTTGCCCGAACCGCTGGCTCTTGCATATCATGGACACCAGTTTGGCCAATACAATCCTCAAATCGGAGATGGGCGAGGGTTCTTGTTTGCTCAATTCAAGGACGATAAGGGAAGATTGTTGGACTTGGGAACAAAAGGTTCTGGGCAAACACCATTTTCTAGAACGGGTGATGGGCGTCTAACGTTGAAAGGTGGCGTACGTGAAGTTCTGGCGACAGAAATGCTGGAGGCGCATGGTGTAAATACATCAAAAAGCCTCACTCTTTTTGAAACGCATGAACAACTTTATCGAGGCGATGAGCCTAGTCCTGCACGCTCTGGTGTATTGGTTCGAATGTCTCACAGTCATATTAGGTTTGGAACGTTTCAAAGGCTTGCATATTTAGAGGATGAGAAAGGCATTGCCGATCTGATTGCCTATTGCGTCAGGCATTACTATCCAGATGTGCAAAGAGGGGAGTTTAAAGACACAGTCATTGCATTTTTTCGAGCAGTAATGACTGCAACAGCGGACATGATTGCCTCATGGATGGCTGCAGGGTTTGTGCATGGTGTTATGAACACTGACAATATGGTTATTACCGGTGAAAGCTTTGATTATGGACCATATCGGTTTTTGCCAGTCTCAGATCCGAATTTTGTGGCGGCTTATTTTGATGATGCTGGGCGATATAGATTTGGGCGACAGCCAGAAGTGGGAATTTGGAACCTGACTCAGTTGGCGGGTTGTTTGTTATCACATAGTGACTCGTCATCTCTCGAGGTCGTATTAAATGAGTATGCAGATGTGTATCGCGCTTCCTTGCGGAGCCATGTTTTTAGGCGGTTAGGTATCCACCAAACGTCTCCAGAAGAGGATGGACATTTTATTCAAACCTATTTGAACTGGATGACACAAAGTGGTGCGGCTTTTGAACAAACTTTTTTCGATTGGTATGGGGGAGCCGCCAGTGCGACTAGATCAAAATTAAGTCCACAGGCGAATTTGTATGAAGGGACTGAGTTTTCTGAAGTCAAACAAATGCTAATGGCATATGAACCTTTAGATGAGACGAGTTTGCAATCATCTTATTTTCAATCTGTTCATCCCGTTACTGTGCTAATTCAAGACATTGAAAATATATGGATGAAGGTGGTTGAAGAGGATGATTGGAGTGGATTTCATCAAGCCATTGATAGAATAAGAAATTATTCAAAATGCACGGCATAAATTTATGAAACCGGAATCACTGATTAGGTGAATGAGTGAAGTAAATTTGTTAACCGGTTTTTGCTACACCAAATATAGATAAAGGAATTTTCCTAAAGAAAATCCGTTTTGGGTGGCGTGTAATGTTTGATGGGCCTCAGGAAAAGGTCGATTTAGATAAAGAAGCTCTGGAGTTTTTCTTTAATTCCGTAGATGAGCATTTTGTTATTCTAAATAAAGATGGAGCGGTGTGCCGAGCAAATGGCGCATTCCGACGCTTTGTCGCGCCCGCTGCTGGAGCTGACAGTGTAAAGTTATCTGCATATCTGTCTGAAGAAAGTCGAGATAGGTTTCAAAAACAATTAGCGAGTTTGGAACCATTTGAAACGATTACTGAGCTTAAGCTGACTATGCGAATTGGATGGAGTATCCGATTGGTGCAAGCTTCAATAAGCCGCTCAGCTTCAGATCGGTATTATTACAGCGCTGTAGATATTACGAACGAAGCCCGTTTAGAGCAGCGACGCAAAGAAACAGATGATGCGTTGATTCAAATGGAATTGCTTGTTGGTATTGGACGTTGGACCATTTCCAAGTCCAAGCCAGCATTCTGGTCTCCAGGCATGTTTCGAATGTTTGGGATGGAAGAAAATTCCAAGCCGCTAAAATTTGACGAATATGCTCAAATGATGTCGCCAGCTGACCTTAAAAAGCTGTCCAATGCTTTTTCAAAGAGTCAGTTTCACAGCATAACGCAGACCGTGACATGTACAATTGACTGTCCTGATGGTCAGACAAGAGTAATCGAATTTGCTGGATCTCCTTGTTATACTGAAGATGGCAGTATTGATGGTATCAGTGGTGTGGCACTGAATAAAACGTCCAACATTAAAGCGCTTCAGTCTTCAATGAAAACGGAGTCATCTGCCAAGGCTTTCCTTGACCATGCCTCTGTTGGCGTTGCTATTATAGATTTGGATGGAAAAATTTCTCTGGTAAATCAGTCTCTCGTGGACATGATTGGCAAGTCTGATGTGCATTTGCTTGGCGGAAAAATTACTCAATTGTGGGCCCAGACACCTGAAAAATTACAGCAAAGTGTCGATGCAGCGATTACTGGTGAAACAACCGAATTCAAGCACGTAACAATTGAAAGATCGGCTGAAACACAATGGATTGATTGGATTTGTGCGCCTTGGATGGAGCAAGATGGTTCCGTTTGTGGTGCAATCTGTATTGTCAAAGATGTAACAGAAATCGTTATTCAAAAACGTCAAACAGAAGCCTCTTTGGCACGTATGGAATATGGGTTGGCATTGTCTTCCATGATGGTTTGGGAGATTGACCTGCTGCAAAAAACGGTAAAAATAGAAGGGGATTGGACGCCGTTTTTCAAATCAAAACCAAGCCTCAGTCAGCTTACGAACAGTCTTTTTAGACTCGCTCACCCAGATGATCAGCCTAGAGTTTCTAAAGCTTGGAAGCATCATTTAAGTGCGGGTGCACCGGTGCATTTGTCTTACCGTAAAGAAAATGCGGTGGGGAGAGAAATTTGGGTTTCTGTTGCATCTCGTCAGGACGCTGATGAAACAGGCAAACCAGTGCGTATGATTGGTTCAATGCGTGATATCACGGTGTCTCAAAAAACTGATTATATGACTGAAGACCTCGAAGAGCGTCTTCAGCAGAAGTATCGCCGAAAAGCATCATTAATTGGTGATGTTGGGCGCTCAGTGTCCGAGCAGATTGCGAGTATGCTAGAACTTTCTCACGCACTTCAAAGAACGTCACTCAGTCGTGAGCAAGTGAATATGTTGAAGCTTATGGATACGTCGGCAGAAGGCGTGAGCGACGCGATTCATAACATTGACAAATATATGAGTATTTACTCACATAAGTTTGAAAATAAATCGTCAGAATTCAATATTAAAGAGCTTGTCGAAAACTGTATCGCAAATAGTAAATGTGGCGCGGTATCTACCACAATAGAGGCTGTGTATTGTGATGAGTCGGATGATATTTATAAAGGTAATCCATCTAAAATAGAGGAATCTCTGTCATTATTCATTCTTGAGTTGCAGAAAACAGTTCGAAATGACGATCATGTCGTTGTCGAAGTTGAAGTCGATAATTCGGGCGAAGGACTTTGCATTCTCACATTTGATGTAAAACATGCTTACCCTAAAATGCCTTATTCAGATTCGGTATTGATTCAATTGGACAACCCTGAAGAAGAGGGGCTGTCTATGGCGATTATCCACGACTTTACTGAAAAACTAAAAGGGACTGTCTTTTACGAAAAGGCAGGAGAATCTGTCTCCAGAATTTTGACCGAATTCCCGATTATGAAAGATTTTGAACGCGGCTCTTCCGGCGGATCTGTGCCTAAAATTTCTAGTCAGAGCGAATTGTCTATTCTTGTAGCAGAAGACAATCCGCTTAATAGACGTGTCCTAGAATTACTCGCAGTTCAATTGCAATTAGATGTGACGTTTGTTGAAAATGGCGAGGAAGCCATAGATGCGGTTAAAAACCAAGCTTTCGACGTCGTCATTATGGATACTCAAATGCCTATATTGAGCGGTATTTCAGCTATCCGCACGATACGAGGTTGGGAGAGAGAGACCTCTCGGGAACCGCTTCAAATCATTGCCGCTATTCCGCATATGAGTTTTGCTAAAGTTCGAGAAGCAATGTCTGTGGGCGCAAATGACTGTATTGCTAAACCCATATCTCAGGAAGATTTAATTACGCAGCTGAATGATCTTACTGGCGGCGGATGGGAAGTTTCAACCAAGAAAATAACCGCAACTGGCTAATAAGTAAGCCAATTTTATTGAGAGCGACGTAGATGATTAGTCGTGTTCGCTCTCAAAATATTTTGACCGTTTAGCCTGCAAATGCTTTTTCAATAACAAATTGTGCGGGTGTTGCATTTGAACCTTCAACAAAGCCGGCATCAAGACATAATTGTTTTGTATCTGCCAGCATTTCCATAGATCCACAAATCATCACACGATCTGTTTCGGGGTTTAGAGCTGGTACACCAAGATCTGAATATAATTTACCTGAACTCATAAGCTCAGTAATGCGGCCTTTGTGCGGATAGTCTTCTCGCGTTACTGAACCATAGTGAACAAGCTTACCTTGAGCTAATTCACCAAGGAATTCATGATTTAGCGTCTCATCTACAATTTGCTTACTATAGTCGAGTTCTGCAACTTCACGACATGTGTGCGTCACAATCACTTCATCGAATTTTTCGTAAGTTTCAGGATCACGCACAACGCTAGCAAAAGGCGCAAATCCTGTACCTGTTGAGAAACAGTATAAGCGTTTGCCCGGAACGAGTGCGTCATGGACGAGTGTGCCGGTTGGTTTGCGGCCAAGTAACACTTTATCACCGGGCACAATTTTTTGAAGGCGTGACGTCAATGGACCGTCTGGGACCTTAATCGAGTAGAACTCTAATTCTTCATCCCAACTAGGTGATGCTATGGAGTAGGCGCGCAACAAAGGTTTTCCATTGTCTTTGTACAACCCAATCATGACAAATTCGCCTGAGCGAAATCTGAAAGCTGCGGGACGGGAAAGCCGGAATGAAAATAATCTGTCTGTATAATGCTTGACTGAAAGCACTGTTTCTTCGGTTGGGCCCGTTGCAGATTTAGCGGGTTTGGCTGCTGCTGCGTCCATGTTCTCGTCCTTAAGCCTGTTCGTGTCGTTTATAAAAACTTGATAGTTTAGAAAAACAGATTTTGCGAATAAAATCGACTGATATAGGGGAGCTAAGTCCTAAAGGCGCAACTTGCAACTAAACTGACACTTTAGGGAATGCAAAAATGAGCATTGATACGCAATTTCAGAAATATTGATAATAAAAAGTTCTTTTCACTTTGTAAATTTAGTGCTTGAGAATTGGTATTGGGAAAGAGTAATCATGTATAAGTCGTGACACAATGTCCGTTAACCATAGCAATTACGTGCCAAAATTATAATTTGAGTTTATTAAATCAGGGAAAAGCCTGCAAAATGCCGGTTTGTCAGAGTGAAAGGAAACCTGTGAATGTCGCGGTCTATGAAAATCGCCGCAGGTATTTTTGCGGTATTTATCCTATATTTTGTCGGCAGTGCGCTTTTTCGTTCTGGGGATGATACACAAACACATATCCCGGAAGGCACAGCAAATGCAGTTCCTACACTTGATAAGCCGGTTCCTGAAAAACGGAGTAGTAAAGAAGTTGTGCGGGTATTGGTACGCAAATCTAAATCTGAAATGCATCCTATATATCTGAATTTAAAGGGTCGCTCTGAACCTGAGCGGACGGTGCTTGTACGATCAGAAACAACTGGTGTTGTATCTCGAGCGAATGCTGTTGAGGGTAGTTTTGTAAAATTAAACGCTGTTCTTTGCGGACTGGATGTCGATGCGCGTCAAGCAAATCTGGATGAAGTTAAAGCAAAATATGCTTCAGCTAAACTTGATTATAACGCAACCAAGGAATTGGTTGAAAAAGGTTGGAAACCTGAAAATCAGGAAGCAGCAGCGAGAGCTACACTAGATGCGGCTGCGGCAGCCGTTGAGGGTGCTGAGGTAGAGTTATCAAAAACAGATATTCGGGCACCATTTGCTGGTATTTTTGAAAAACGAGAAGCGGAAGTTGGGGATTTCCTTTCCCCCGGAAGTGTCTGCGGTGTGATGCTGGATCTCGACCCTTTGATTGTCGCTGCTGATGTTTCTGAAAAATACGCAGGGATTTTGCAATCGGGTGCTGCAGCTAGTGCGCAATTAGGGCATCGTTCAGATGAAAGTATTGCTGGCAAACTTCGCTATGTAGCGTCTTCCGCAGATGTTTCAACAGGCACATATCGTGTTGAAATTGCACTAGAAAATAGTGATATGAAATATCCAGCAGGGCAATCAGCTGAAATTCGCATTCAAATTGGTGAAGGGTTAGCGCATCATATCTCCCCAGCATTGATTGTTTACTCGGATGATGGTGCACCAGGTGTTCGGTTTGTCGGGCCTAATTCAATGGTCAATTTGGCGTTGGTTGAAATCGTTGATAGCGATCCGTCAGGGGTTTGGGTCAGCGGTTTACCAAAAGAAGCTGATATTATCGTGCAGGGACAAGACTATGTTCAACAAGGGCTTCGTGTCGAAGCTTTTTTTGAAGGGGATAATTCGTAATGAATTCGCTCATCGACGGAGCAGTTTCGCGGGCGCGTATGGTGCTGTCGATATTGGTCTGTGCGATCATCGCCGGAATTGTGGTTTATAATAATCTTCCAAAAGAAGCTGCACCAGAGATTCAAGTGCCGTTTGTTCTGGTGACTATTCCGTTGGAAGGTATTTCTCCAGAAGATGCTGAACGCCTCCTTATTCGGCCAACAGAAGCGGAAGTTAGGTCTATTGAAGGGATAAAACAGGTCAATTCTGTTGCTTTGGAAGGAGCTGGTCAGCTTGCGATAGAATTTGAAATGGATGCTGATGTTGATCAGGCTCTTTTGGATGTTCGTGAAAAAGTAGATATGGCCAAGCGGGAATTTCCCGTTGAAACGCGCGAGCCAATTGTATCAGAGATCAATACAGCGCGCTTTCCAGTAGTTGTCGTCAATATGTATGGTGATCTGCCCGAGCGTGGTTTGTACAGTATTGCCAGAGAGCTTCAAGAAAACCTTGAATCAATACCGGGTGTTTTAGAAGCAAATATTGAAGGCGATAGAGAAGAAGTCCTTGAAATTCAAGTAGATCCAGTAAAACTGGAAACTTATAATCTTTCTGCTGCGACAATTTTTGCAACGATACAAGCAAATAACAACCTCATTCCTGCCGGCAGCATAGATATGGGGCAGGGGCGTTATTCGATTAAAGTGCCCGGTTTGATTGAAACGCCGCAAGATGCATTTGATATCGCAATTAAGCGTGTCGGTGACCGAGTGGTGACAATTAAGGATGTGGCTGAGGTTAGACGGACATTTAAAGACCGAGATGAGTATGCACGTTTCAACGGTCAGTCAGCAGTTTCTGTGCAAGTTGTTAAGCGTTCGGGTGCCAACATTCTCGAAACAGTTGCGAGTGTGCGTGCAACAATTGCTGAGTTACAGTTGAATTGGCCCGATACTTTAAATGTTGAACTGACGGCAGATGAATCTGCTGAAATCGGAGATCAGATCGCCACCTTGCAATCTTCGATCATGACAGCGGTCATTCTTGTGATGATTATCGTTGTGGGCGCGCTGGGTTTAAGGTCCGCTATTCTTGTTGGGATTTCTATCCCCGCCAGTTTCCTGATGGGGTTTCTGTTTCTGGGGTGGGCCGGATATACCATAAATATGATGGTGCTGTTCGCGCTGGTTATCGCTGTTGGTATTCTGGTTGATGGTGCGATTGTGGTGGTCGAATATGCAGACCGTAAAATGGCCGAAGGGTTGGATAAGGTAGAAGCGTTCGCGACGGCTGGTAAACGCATGTTCTGGCCGATCATTGCATCCAATGCCACGACGCTGGCAGCATTCCTTCCATTCCTGTTTTGGAATTCCATGCCAGGTAAGTTTATGTCTTATCTGCCGATAACTTTGATATTTGTTCTTACATCGTCTTTGTTTATGGCACTTATTTTTCTTCCGGTTCTTGGCGGGGTTATTGGTGGTCGAAATAAGAATACAGATTCTACATTAAAAGAATTTTCTGGTGTTGATGGTGCGCCTGAAAAAGCGACAGGCTTTTTTGGGTTGTATGCGCGCTTGATTGATAAATTATGTCATCGCCCTTTAATGGTTACAGGCGGATTATTTGCAATTTGTGTTGCAATCATCATGTGGTTTGGAACGACTCAGCACAGCGTCTATTTCTTTTTGAATGCTGAACCCGAAAAGCTCTACGTTTATGTCGGTGCACAAGGAAATCTATCGGGCGCTGAAGAGTTTGAAGTGACCAAACGCGCTGAAGAATTGGTTTTGCCTATCGATGGAATTTTATCGGTGACGACTGTGACTGGTCCGGCGGCATCAGAAGGCGGCTTTGGGACTGGGACAGGCTCTATTCCCGTCGATACAGTTGGTCGAATGCTGGTTGATCTAGATTCAAGTGCGCCGGGAGTTGATGGCCGTAAAGTTGAAGCTGAAATACGCAAGGCGTTTAAGAATTTTGTCGGTGCTCATATTGAGATCACGCCATTTCAGGAAGGGCCGCCCGTTGGGAAAGACGTCCAAATCTCGGTCTTTGCATCCAATCAAGACGCCTTGCTTGAAACAGCGACGCTCATTCGGGAGAAATTAGATAATACGGATGGTCTGGTTGATATTGAAGATACGCGCCCATTGCCGGGAACAGAATGGAGATTGGACATTGACCGAGAAAGAGCGGCTAAATTTGGCGTAGATATCAATCAGGTTGGCGGTGTTGTTCAGCTTATCACAAATGGTGCACTTGCTGGCAGATTTAGACCAGATGATGCTATTGATGAGGTCGATATTAGAGTGCGTTTCCCAGCGCAATACAGAACAGTAGAGGCTTTGGATGATCTAACTGTCTCTACGCCAGATGGGCCAACCCCAATCTCAACATTTGTTGATCGCGTGCCAGCTCCTCAGCTGACAAGAATTGATCGTAGAGACGGTTTAAGAGTTTTCACATTGCGCGCAAATGCTGAAGTTGCGGGGCAGGGTGCGCATATGAATGCCATTTTGAAAAAATGGGTTGATGCGCAGGACTTTGACCCAGGTGTGAAAGTGAAATTTGAAGGTGCCGATGAGGAATCAGCCGAAGCTGCGGCATTCTTTGAGGCAGCCGCATTTGGTGCTCTCTTCTTAATGGGGGTCATCTTGCTGTGGGAGTTTAACAATTTCTATCATGTTGTTTTAACGCTTTCGGCCGTGATCTTATCCACGATTGGTGTGTTGATCGGGCTGCAATTGGCTTCATCTTACATTTCAATGATTATGACAGGAACGGGTGTTGTGGCGTTGGCTGGTATTGTGGTGAACAATAATATCGTGCTGATTGATACATTCCAGCGTCTTATTTTGGATGGACGAACAGCACATGAAGCAGCCGTTATGACAGCTGCTCAAAGAATGCGGCCTATTTTGCTGACCACTGGAACAACGATATGTGGTTTGTTGCCCATGGTTGTGCAAATGAATATCGATTTTGGAGCAGGCACAATATCTAAAGGTGGCGCTGCATCTGAATGGTGGGTTCCCTTATCCACGGCTGTGGTATTTGGACTTGGTTTTTCGACATTTGTCACTTTGATCGTGACACCGGTTTGGTTGGCTGCGCCTGAAAAAATGGGACGTTGGAGAGATAGAAACTGGTTGCGCCTGAAACAAGTTGCGGGATTGGATCAAAACCATGTCGTTATGGAAGATGTTATCGGCGGAAATCCACAGCATTCGGACGGACAAATTGGTGATGCGAAAGCATCTCCACACGCTGCCGAATAGGGCGTTTCACACGCTTTCAAAACTCTGTGATAAACGCGTTTTGTGGTTGTAGTTGTTTTAAACTAAGCCATAATTCATGCATGATGAATTATAAAACACTATTTTTCACGTCGTCTGTTGCTTTGCTAGCAAGTTGCTCGCAATCGACTGCGGCTCCTAATGTCGCTGAGTCTGAGCGGCTGGATACTAAGCCCGAAATTACAAAAACGATTGTTGTGGCGGGCGGGTGTTTCTGGTGCGTTGAATCTGATTTTGATAAAGTTGACGGTGTTGTCGCGACAATTTCAGGCTATTCTGGCGGACATGTAGACAATCCAACATATAAACAAGTCTCACGTGAAGATACCGGTCATTATGAAGTGGTACAGATCGAGTATGATCCTGAAACGGTCAGCTTCGATGAATTGCTAACTTATTATTGGCGTCATGTTGATCCAACAGATGATGGCGGACAATTTTGTGATCGCGGAGACAGCTATAAAACGGCTATTTTTGTGAATGATGAAAATGAACAACAAATAGCGTTGAAGTCTAAAAGTGATTTAGAAAATTCAGGTGTGTTGGAGGCGCCAGTTGTAACACCCATCCTGACAGCAGCGCCATTTTATCCAGCTGAGACATATCATCAAAATTATTACAAAAAGAACCCGCTTAGATATCGCTATTATCGCAGTTCTTGCGGACGGGATAAGCGAATAGAGCAGGTGTGGGCTAACGAGACCGCGCACAAATAATATTGTGCGCGTCAGGCCTGAGATTTATTTCGTAGAAGAGATGATGTTTTCCTCATAGGGGCATTTTTCTACGAGGTCCTTAAACTCTGTCTCATATTCCAATGTGCGCGGCACTGGATTGAAGTTGCTTGCTTTGTAGAGGCAGAATGTTCGCAGGTGCGAGCCACCAATAGGAATATCAAAACGGCCAACAGGCTCTAATGTTTCAAAGTCTGCTTTCATACGCGCCAAAAAATTGGGACGAATGGATGCGATAAGATAGGTGTCTGGTTGGCCTTTGGGCACGGGAGCAAATGATTCTGCAAATGCATGAGGCGTATCATGGCGTTGCCATAGATAATGCTCAGGCGGGGAGTCTAGACGTTCTCCATAATAATCCATGCCATGCCAGAACTCACGTTCGTCAAATACAATTCCGGTTGCGTCTATGGATTTGGCAGCTTTATCAAGTTGCGCAATGGAGGGCTCCCATCCACGGACGCGTTTGATAGCATTTGAAAATCCTGTTAGATCCGCAAAAGCCGGACTGATGGAAAAGGCAAGCATTGCAAAGCCAACAACAGCATTAAAAATGAGACCGATTTTTAAGAATGCTGTCCAGTTTGCGCGCAAGCTCCACGCTGCGACAAGGACGGATGCAGCTGGGTATGCACTCGCCGCCCAATTTGCATGTGCGCGTGAAACGAAGGCTTGGCCTGCAATGATGATAAGTGCTGGTAGAATAAAGCACAGAAACCATCTGTCCTTTGCGGCACTCGCTTTATCTGTTTTAGGCAAGATAATTGCCAGACCACCAAGCAATATAATGAAAGATACGGGACCAAATACCCCCATTTGGTCCTGGAAAAACTTGATCATGTTTTCAGGGTTGAATGTGGAATTTTCCCAGTTTGCATTGTCTGCGGTATGGCCAAGTGTCGCAAAATCATGCGCAGCATTCCATAATATATTTGGAAGAATGACAGCAAACCCGGTGGCGAGTGTTGCGAGGGTTTTCCAAGAGAGCAGAGCTTGGCGAGTTTTTTTATCGACAATTGCAGCCAGAACAAACCCGACAAGGATATAGATGGCAGCGTATTTTGCGAGGAATGCAAATCCGATTGCTAACCCCATCAATATAGCTTTTAGCCAAGAAGTGTTTTCTCTTTGATACCACAATAACGTGATTGCTGCCGACCAGCAGGGCAGTAAAAGTCCATCCGTGGAAATGATATTGGAAGACAGCCAAACGCCCGGCATCATCATATAAATGGCAGCAGCCCAAGCACCTGTTCGGACGTCAAATGCTTTTTTTCCGAGCAAAAATAGGAAGAAGGCAGCAAAACCATGCCCAAATGGTGCATAAAATCGTATCGCCCATTCGCTGTGACCGAAGATAGATGTGGTCAAAGATATCATCCATGCAATCAGTGGCGGCTTTGAATAATATCCCCAATCCAGCTCGGTGGACCATCTCCAGTATTGGGCTTCATCTGGACCGATGTTAAGTGGAGAAAGAATAACGGAGACAAGCCTTAAGAAGACTAAAGCAGTTAGGACCACTGCCACTGTTCGAATAGGGTTGCGGTGTACAATACTTGGTATTGGGAACATGTAAGGCTTTGTCTCTGGGTTGGATTTCAGGAGTTAGGGAACTTAAACCTGTTTCTGATGAGTTTAGCAAATGTATATGACAAATTCTACCTTCCCTAAGGGAGGGTAGGTTTTAGATTTGGTTTATTAAAATTGATTTCTGTACGGATTATTTTTGAAAAATTTCTGACTTGACTTTTTAAGGTTAATGAAAGTTGCGGTGTATTTGAGCAAATTTTGAGGATTTTTATGAAAACTGGCATTGTTGCAAAAATGTGTCACGACAAATCAAAAAAATATCATATCTGAAAACTGTCTTTTTAGTGTCATGTCTTCAATGTATGCGACCCGTATTCGCGGTGTGTGCCCTTCCCAATATAGCATGCGCCACTGTCAGTAGGTCTTACGGGGTATATCTATGACCAATTGGAAAAATCTCATCGGTGGTGTGGCTGTTGCCGCCATCTCTTCAGGTATCGTGCTTCAAGCAGAAGCTCAGGTAACTTCGTCTGCATTGCGCGGTCAGCTAACTTCTCCTGAAGGGCAAGTTGTTTCAGGTGCATCTGTTGTTGTTGTTGATACACGTACAGGTTCTGCAACTAACTTGACTACAAACGAACAGGGTGCCTTTTCAGCACGTGGTCTGAATGTTGGTGGACCTTACTCCATTACTGCTCAAGCAGATGGTTTCCAATCTCTTCAATTGAACGATGTATTCATTGCTCTTGGTGAGACTGCAAACTTGAACCTTCAGTTTGCAGCGACAGATGCAGCTCGTACAATGGATACAATTGTACTGACAGCTTCTGCGGCAAACGTGATCCAAACAGCAATTGGTCCTAACTCTACATTCGACCTTGCAACACTTCAAAATTCTCCATCTGTAAACCGTGACCTTCGCGACATTATCCGCCAAGACCCGCGCGTATACATTGATGAGAGCTTTGGTGATGGTGTTCAATGTGCGGGTGCTCACCCACGCTTTAACTCATTGACAGTTGATGGTGTGAGCTTGAACGATGGTTTCGGTTTGAACTCAAACGGTTACCCTGGTCAGCAAATGCCTTTCCCATTTGATGCTATCTCAAACGTTTCAGTTGAGCTTGCACCATTTGATGTTCAGTATAACGGTTTCACAGCTTGTAACATCAACGCTGTAACGAAATCAGGAACAAACGAATTCCACGGTTCTGCATTCTTCGACTACACAGATGATAGCCTTAAAGGTGACAAATCTGAAGGCGACACAATCAATTCAGACCCATTTGAAACAAAACGTCACGGTTTCTCTCTAGGTGGTCCAATCATTAAAGACCGTTTGTTCTTCTTCGGTGCTTATGAAAAATTCGAAGGCCCAGGTGCAACAATCGACCGCGGTGTTGAAGGTTCTGGTGCTGGTACAGAAATCGCTGGTTTCACTCAAGCAGATTATGACCGTATCCGTGATGCTGCCATCAATTTGTACGACTATGATCCAGGTGGTGTTCCTGCGACTGAAGCGACATTCAATGAAAAATATTTGATGCGCGTTGATGCAAACATTACTGATAACCACCGTGCGTCTTTCACATACAACTATGATGAAGGTTTGAGCCTTTCTGAATCAGATGGTGACAACAATGAGTTTGAATACTCAAAACACCTTTACCAACGTGGTGCTGAGACAAAAACATACTCTGGTCAGTTGTTCTCTAACTGGACAGATAATTTCTCGACAGAATTGCGCGTTTCTAAAAACGAAGTTGAATTCACTCAAGCGTCACTTGATGGTGCTCGTTTTGGTGAAGTTCAAATCAGTCACAACGGTAACACAATTTACCTAGGTTCTGATGACTCACGTCACGCAAACGCACTTAACTACGCGACATGGACTTACAAAGGTCTTGCAAACTACCAATTGAACAACCACTCATTGACAGCTGGTGTTGAGCGCATTGAAACAGATGTTTTCAACTTGTTCGTACAAGAAGCTGAAGGTGAGTACCGCTTCTCTTCAATTGACGATTTTGTCGCTGGTACACCTAGCCGTATTACATACGAAAACGCCACTGGTACAAACAACGCCAATGATGGTGGTGCGGAATTTGGTTACGCAGTAAACACATTCTACTTACAGGATGAGTGGGAAATTCAGCCAGGCATGAACCTGACTGCTGGTCTTCGTTATGACTATTACACAAGCGATGATGAGCCTAACTACAACCAAAACTTTGTTGACAAATACGGTTTCGCTAACACTTCAAATATGGATGGCAAAGATCTTCTTATGCCACGTCTTGGCTTCAACTATGACGCCGGTGACATCCAAGTTCGTGCTGGTGCCGGACTTTATTCTGGTGGTAACCCGAATGTTTGGATTTCGAACAACTACTCCAACAATGGTGTAACATTGTACGAAGCTCAAGATCGTTCTGGTGCTCCACTTTCAAGCCTGACATTCGTAAATGACGAAGACGGCCTTGGACGTCCATTCTACGGTATCCCTGAGGGTCTCTTCAACGAAGTTGCAGCAGCATCAACAAATGGTCCTGTTAACGCGCTGGACCCAGACTTTGAAATTCCTTCTGAGTGGAAATTTGCAGCTGGTTTCACATATAACTTCGACCTTCCAGGTTTCTGGGGTCAAGATTACTCATTGATGGCTGACTGGTTGTTGTCAGCAACTAAAGATGCATCAACTGTTCAACTGATTTCAGCTGAGCAAGAAGGTAACGCTCCAGATGGTCGCCCAATTTATGGTGGATCTGCTGGTTTTGGTGGTGATTATCTGCTGACTAACAATGATGGTGGAAAATCAAACACACTTTCTGGTGCATTGTCTAAAGCATACGAAGATTTCGGAATTAAATGGACATTGGCTTACGCATTTACAGATGCTGAAGATTCAAACCCAATGACTTCATCAGTTGCGAACTCTAACTTCTTTAACGTTGCTCGTACTGATGCGAACAACCTTGGCGTTGCAACATCAAACTATGAAATTCCTCACCGCTTCACTTTGAACCTTTCATGGGAAAAAGCGTTCTTTGGCGAGTATTTCACACGTGCAAACTTGTTTGGGTCAGCTTACCAAGCGCGTCCATTCTCTTACACATTCAACAGCTCATCAGACGATATGTTCGGTGATGACTCTGTTGCAAACCACTTGCTTTACGTACCAACTGGTGCGGGTGACCCATTGGTTCGCTTCGCAGACGGTTTCGACCAAGAAGCTTTCTTCGCCTATGTTGATGGCGCTGGACTTGGACGTGGCGGAATCGCTGGACGTAACGCTCAAGACGGTCAGTGGGTAAACAAATTTGATCTTCGCATCGAACAGGAATTCCCTGGTGCATTGCGCGGACACAAATCAAAAGCTTACTTCACTATCGAAAACATCGGAAACTTGCTTAACGATGAGTGGGGTGCAGTTTACCAAGCTGGCTTCCCACAAACAGTTGGTATTGTAGATGCGTCAATTGATGAAGCAACTAACCAGTATGTTTACAACGAGTTCTTTGCTGCAACAGCTGAACGTCGTGAAACAGCCGTTTCACTTTGGGAACTACGTCTTGGTGTGAAATACGAATTCTAAGCAACGCTTAGACATTCAATCGAATGTATAAATAGAAGAGGGCGGTTCCGGTTGGAGCCGCCCTTTTTATGTTTGCGGAATTTGAATACTTATTGACCCTGTGATGAAGAAGCTCGATATATCGCCTTCCATTTTGACTTTATGCACTAAATTAGCTGAAAGAATTTCGATCCCATGAGTGTGATAGACAATAAAGCAGTCGTACCGCCCGCTGAATGGGAAGAGCACGCAGCCGTGTGGACAGCGTGGCCTACGGGCGATGATTTATGGGCACCGGAAGCAAAATTTGCACGTCTTGAGGTCGAAGGTTTGATCCGTAGTTTGAGTGAAGATTGCAACGACCGCAAAGGCGATAAGGTCAAACTCCTCGTCAAGAATGAAGAAGCGCGCGAAAGCGCACATGCAGCTTTGGGTGATCTCGCTGAGATTATCTTGCAGCCTTATGGCGATATTTGGTTGCGTGATACGGGACCTATATTTCTGTCTCATGACCTGGCCGCATCTTTTCGGGTGAATGGGTGGGGCGGAAAATATATCTATGAGCATGACGATAAAGTATCGCGTGCGGTGGCGTGGATAGCAGATGCGCGTAGTGAGCAATATGAGTTTGTCCTAGAGGGTGGTGCCATTGACGGAGACGGAAAAGGAACTTTCCTGACCACGCGTGAATGTCTGTTAAATGCAAACAGAAACCCAGAATGGAAAACACAAGCCGATGCCGAGGAAGCTTTAGAAAAAGCGTTAGGTGCGCGCAAAGTTATCTGGCTGGAAGGTGGATTGTTGAACGATCACACAGACGGGCATGTGGATAATGTCGCCCGATTTGTTGGGCCGGCTCATGTTGTTTGCATGGCTCCAACAGGTGATGATGATCCAAATGCAGATGTGCTCAACGCCATATATGATGTCTTGTCGCATGAGACTGACGCCGATGGGAATAAATTAAAGGTGACGCGTATTCCATCTCCGGGTTTATATCGAGATGCTGAAGGGGCGATTTCGCCTGCAAGCCATATGAATTTTCTAATAGGCAACGCCTCCGTGATTATGCCCATTTATGGTGAAAAAAGTGAAGCTGCGGCAGAAGAAGCCATTTCAATTTTGCAGGATATTTTTAAAGATCGCCAGCTTATCGGCTTGCCATCTAACTATATTCTCACTGGCGGTGGTTCTTTCCATTGCATCACACAACAGCAACCCGCATGATGAATGTGTAGAATTGCGATTAACTTCAGGTGTAATTGATGTCTCGAAAATTAAGTGTCGGTGTCATTCAAAGTGCGTTTAGCGACGATATGCACGCCAATATTGAAACTATCATAAGCAAAATACGTGACGCAGCGAAGCTTGGCGCTGATGTTGTGCTTCCGCCAGAGCTGTTTCAGGGGCATTATTTTTGTAAGACGCAGGAAGAAAAAGAATTTTTGCGTGCTTACCCGTGGCGAGAACACCCTTGTGTTGTGGCGCTGGCACCCATAGCTAAAGAACTCAATGTCGTAATTCCTGTTTCCATTTATGAAAAATCGGGTCCGCATTATTTTAATTCAATGGTGATGATCGATTCCACAGGCGAATTAATGGGTGTTTATCGCAAAACTCACATTCCAGATGGACCTGGATATCAGGAGAAATTCTATTTCAGGCCCGGTGATACGGGGTTCAAAGTTTGGAATACCCAAAAGGGGCGTATTGGCGTCGGAATATGCTGGGATCAATGGTATCCAGAATGTGCGCGTGCCATGGCGTTGGCGGGAGCTGACCTGTTATTATATCCTACGGCAATCGGGTCAGAACCGCAGGAGCCAGATATGGATACAGCAGCGCGTTGGCGACGTGTCATGCAAGGGCATGCCGTGGCGAATGTAGTTCCTGTTGCTGCAGCCAATCGCGTTGGCACGGAAGATGGGCAAGCTTTTTATGGAACGAGTTTCATATGTGATGCGGTAGGCGAGGTTGTTGAAGATCTTGACCGTATTGAAGAAGGGGTGCGTGTCGCTAGTTTTGATCTGGATTATAATGACCAGATGCGAGCAGCATGGGGATTTTTCAGAGACAGAAGACCTGAATTATATGCGAGCCTCGTGTCAGGTGCAGATGATGATGGGCGCTATTAAGTGATGAATAGGGTCCTTGTTTTTGATAGCGGTGTTGGTGGGTTATCCATTGTCAATTCCATCAGAGAACAGATCCCAGACACGATTGTTGATTATGCTGCTGACGCCGGTTTTTTTCCTTATGGTCTGAAATCGGATGAAGAGCTGCAAGCTAGATTGCCAAAGCTATGCAAAGCACTGATAGAAAAAGCTAAGCCCGATATATTTGTCATGGCGTGCAACACCGCAAGTACTTTATCATTGGCAAGTGTTCGCGAAATTGTTGATATTCCAGTCGTGGGAACGGTTCCGGCTATAAAACCGGCCGCTGAAATCACGCAAACGGGAACGATAGGGGTGTTAGCCACACCGGGAACGATACGCAGACAATATCTGGATGACTTGGAGCGCCAATTTGCTGCTCACATCAAGGTTGTGCGCCATGGCACCGCTGGTTTGGTTGAATTGGCCGAAAGACATGTACGCGGAGAAATTCTTTCTCAAGATATGTTCGACAATGCAATTTCGCCTTTGTTTTCAGGTGCTGAGGGCCAGAATATTGATGTGGTTGTTTTGGCTTGTACACATTTTCCTTTAATTCGGGATCAAATACAAAAAGCTTGTCCTGCATATGTTACAAAATTGATAGATTCTGGGGATGCGATAGGGCGTCAGGTTGGTAGACTCCTAGTAAGGGAAAAGTCATCTAAAAAATCCCCAGATGCATGTGTTTTACTTACTGGTGGTAGAGCAAATAGGGACGCATACTTCCCAGTACTTGAAAAATTTGGCTATACCAGAGTTGAAACTGTGGATTTGTAATAAAAGCAGTGATCGCCTTGATTTTATTTTGTTTATGTTTAGTTAATCAATGTTGTGGGGCTCAATAAGGGGCCGTGATTACTATTTGTGACGTCTTGCTGAATTCTAGTTTTGATATCGGGTTAAGTGACAGAATGTTGCAGTCAAAGTTTGCCAAGCAGTTGGGGCGTGGCGCTTTATTCAAATAATAAGGACTCTTTTTATGAAACCTCTTTTAAAGATAAACACTCTGAAGTCTGCGTTGTTTGCGTCCGTTGCCGGATTGGCATTGACGATATCTCCAGCGATGGCGCAAGAAGCTGAAGTAGAAGCTGCTGTTGAAGAACAAAGCGCTGAAATAGCTGTAGACACATTTACAATTACACCAAAATTTATTCCAGTTTTCGCTCAACCAGAAATGTCCGTTTCATTTGATGAAATGCTTGGTGTTGGTGCTGAAATTACCGTGTATGAAAGAAATGATGATTGGGCGCGTATATCCAAGGATGGTGACGCTGCTAAATGGCTGTATCTTCCTTTCGTATCTGCAGAGCCTGTCCTTGTTGGTCCAACATCTCTTACTGAAGAGGCGTCAGTTGTCGCCGCAGATGCAACGGCAGATATGGAAACAGAAGTTTCTGAGACTGTTGAAGAAGCGACAGAAGAGGTTGCTCCAGATGTAGAAGCTCAGATTACTGAAGCGGTAGAGGTTGAGTCTGAAGAGACAGAGCTTGTAGAAGCTGCTGATGTTACAGAGACGGTAGACGAAGAGACTGCGGAAGTAGAAGTTGAAGATGAAGTAGACGGCGTTGAAGATGATGTTGTTGAAACAGTTGAGACCGAAGTTGCGGACGTAGAAGACGAGGCAACTGATGACGAAGTTTTAGAAGAAGCCGAAGCTGTAAGCGACGAAGTTGTCTCTGAAGTCGTCGATGTGGTGGAAGAAGTTGAAATTGTTGAACCAAAAGCAATTACAGCAGAACCAGAAGATGAATTTTACGAAACTGATGACTTGAACGCCAGTATTCTTGAAAAACTTGATGAAGCAGATGCTGCACTTGCAGAAACAGAAGTTGATGAAGCACCAGCAGATGTTGAGGCCGACGTTTCTGAAGCTGTAGAAGCAGCGACAGAGGAAGCGACAGCAGATGTAGAAGCTGAGGTTTCTGAGGCAGTTGAAGCTGCAACCGAAGAAGCAACAGCAGATGTAGAAGCAGAGGTTTCTGAAGCAGTTGAAGCTGCGGCAGAAGACGCGACAGCAGATGTAGAAGCTGAAGTTTCAGAAGCAGTCGAAGCTGCGACAGAAGACGCGACAGCAGATGTTGAGGCGGAAGTTTCTGAGGCAGTTGAAGCTGCGGCAGAAGACGCAACAGCAGATGTTGAGGCTGAAGTTTCAGAAGCAGTTGAAGCAGCAACCGAAGACGCGACAGCTGATGTTGAGGCTGAAGTTTCTGAGGCAGTTGAAGCTGCAGCAGAAGAAGCGACAGCAGATGTTGAGGCGGAAGTTTCAGAAGCAGTTGAAGCAGCGGCAGAAGACGCGACAGCAGATGTAGAAGCTGAAGTTTCAGAAGCAGTTGAAGCTGCGACAGAAGACGCGACAGCAGATGTTGAGGCGGAAGTTTCTGAGGCAGTTGAAGCTGCGGCAGAAGACGCAACAGCAGATGTTGAGGCGGAAGTTTCTGAGGCAGTTGAAGCTGCGACAGAAGAAGCAACAGCAGATGTTGAGGCGGAAGTTTCGGAAGCTATTGAAGCTGCGGCAGAAGAAGCAACATCTGATGTAGAAGCTGAGGTTTCTGAGGCAGTCGAAGCAGCGACAGAAGAAGCGACAGTAGAAGCAACAGCAGATGTTGAAGCGGAAGTTACTGAAGCAGTTGAAGCAGCGGCAGAAGACGCGACAGCAGATGTTGAGGCTGAAGTTTCAGAAGCAGTTGAAGCTGCAACAGAAGAAGCGACAGCCAACGTTGAGGCCGACGTTTCTGAAGCTGTAGAAGCCGCAACTGAAGACGCGACAGCTGATGTTGAAGCAGAGGTTTCTGAGGCAGTTGAAGCAGCGACAGTAGAAGCAACAGCAGATGTTGAAGCGGAAGTTACTGAAGCAGTTGAAGACGCTGCAGAAGAAGAGGCAACTGAAGCTGAAGAAGAAAAGACTTCAATTATCCAGAAGATCAAAAAAGGTGTTACTGGCCTAGTTGATGGAAAATAATCCTACAACGTAAATTGTATGCAAAAGAAAGCCCGCCTCAATAATATGAGGCGGGCTTTTTTGTTATTTGGTTTTAAAGTTTAGTTGAACGCGCCTGTTTTTCCAATGAGATTGGTTGGCACGCCGTTTAAAGTCAGAATATTGTCGTCAACAGAAATGGCGACATTCTCTCCATCTTTTATCCGACCTTCCAAAATCATACGTGCAAGTGGGTCTTGTACTTCTTTCTGGATCGCGCGTTTTAGAGGACGCGCTCCATATACCGGATCATATCCTTTATCTGCGAGCCACTTCATAGCTGCTTGATCTATATCCATGGTGATGCGTCTGTCTTCTAGTAATTTGTCTAGTCGTTTTAATTGAACGCCGACAATTCGGTCGATCTCAGCGCGGCCAAGACGTTTGAAGAAGACAACTTCATCAATACGATTGAGGAATTCAGGACGGAAATGTCCCTGAATTGAAGTCATGACGCTGTGTCTTGCATCTTCTGATATTTCATCTTCAGAGGCATCAGCAGCCAAGGCTTGAGCGCCGAGGTTTGATGTCATGACAATCAATGTGTTGTTGAAGTTCACGGTACGACCTTGACCATCTGTCAGGCGGCCATCATCGAGGACTTGCAATAAAGTATTGAACACATCTGGATGTGCTTTCTCGATTTCGTCAAACAAGATGACCTGATAAGGGCGACGACGTACAGCTTCGGTTAAGGCGCCACCTTCTTCATATCCGACATATCCAGGAGGCGCACCAATCATACGTGAGACGGCGTGTTTCTCCATATATTCAGACATATCAAGACGTAAGACTGCGCTTTCATCATCGAACAAAAATTCGGCGAGTGCTTTTGTTAGCTCAGTTTTCCCTACACCTGTGGGGCCAACAAACATGAAGGAACCAATAGGGCGACTAGGGTCTTGTAAGCCAGCTCGGGCGCGTCTGACGGCGTTGGAAACTGCTTCCAGTGCTTCATCTTGCCCAACAACGCGTTGGGAGAGGTTATCCTCCATTGAGAGGAGTTTCTCGCGTTCGCCTTCCATCATTTTATCCACAGGGATACCGGTCCAGCGAGAGACAACAGAGGCTATCGCTTCTGCATCAACTACTTCTTTGACGAGGCTGCCAGATGTGTTATCTCCAGCTGTTTCAGCAGCTGATATTTGTTGTTCAAGCAAAGGAATGGCAGAGTATTTTAGCTCTCCTGCTTTTTCCCAATCTGAACGTCGCTCTGCATCTGCAAGTTCTGCGCGCGCTTTTTCGAGTTGTTCTTTTGCTTGTGTTGCACCGCCAAGACGTGACTTTTCAGCCTCCCATGCGGTTGTTATCTCATTTGACTGGGCCTGAAGTGTTTTGATCTCGGCATCAATATTGAGTAATCGATCTTTTGAGCCGTCATCTTTTTCTTTTTTAAGAGCTTCAGCTTCGATTTTTAATTGCATCAATCTGCGGTCGATTTCGTCCAATTCTTCAGGTTTGGACTCAACAGCCATACGTAAACGAGATGCGGCCTCATCCATAAGGTCTATCGCTTTATCAGGCATGAAACGGTCTGCAATATAGCGATTGGATAAAGTTGCTGCGGCGACAATCGCTGCGTCAGATATACGAATTCCATGGTGGACTTCATATTTTTCTTTCAATCCACGCAAGATAGAGATTGTGTCTTCTAAAGAAGGTTCTTCAACGAAAACGGGTTGGAAACGCCGCGCTAAAGCTGCGTCTTTTTCAACGTGTTTTTTGTATTCTTCTAGAGTTGTTGCACCAATACAGTGCAGCTCGCCACGGGCGAGGGCGGGTTTTAGCAGGTTGGATGCATCCATTGCTCCATCAGATTTACCCGCACCAACAAGTGTGTGCATCTCATCAATAAACAGGATGATCTGGCCATGAGCAGATGTCACTTCTGTGAGAACAGCTTTCAGGCGTTCTTCAAACTCACCGCGATATTTCGCGCCTGCGATTAAGGCGCCCATATCTAGAGATAGGAGGCGTTTGTCACGCAAACTGTCAGGCACATCGCCATCAACAATCCTATTTGCAAGTCCTTCGGCGATGGCTGTTTTACCAACACCTGGCTCACCAATAAGGACGGGATTATTCTTGGTGCGGCGAGACAAAACTTGGATTGCGCGGCGAATTTCTTCGTCGCGGCCAATAACAGGGTCAAGTTTTCCTGCGCGCGCAGCGTCTGTTAGATCGGTAGCGTATTTAGATAATGCTTCATAGCTTTCTTCAGCATTGGCGCTATCTGCTTTGCGGCCCTGACGTAGATTTTCAACAGCTGTCTCAAGTGCCTTTGCTGTTACGCCCGCCGTTTTTAAAGCTGATGCAGCTTTGTCATTTCCCTTGGCGATTGCGACAAGTAGACGTTCGACGGTTACAAATGAATCACCCGCTTTTTGAGCATCAGTTTGGGATGTTGTCAGAACAGCAGCAGCGCCCTGATTTATTGATAATTGCCCTGCGCCTGAGCCAGTGACTTTAGGTATCGCATTTAAGGCTTGTTCGTTTAATTGCTGGGCTTGCTCAGGGTGTCCACCAGCCGCTCGAATTAAGTTTGCGCTAAGTTGATCGCTTTCCTCAAATAAAGCTTTGAGAATGTGTTCAGATGATAATTGCTGATGACCTGCAGCGACGGCAGATGTTTGCGCTGTGCCCAATAAAGTGCGTGCGCGATCTGTAAATTTGTCCATATCCATATTAATCCCCTTTCTAGGCGGATAAAGCGCACACGCATCAGCATTTACGCGTGATCGTGTACGAAAGTTGGGGAGCCCCGTTATCGGCGACTCCACAAATTTGATATGGGTAATCAAAAAAAATGCTCAAGAGATGCAAGAATAATTCTTGTACATTTCTTGAGCATTTATCTCTAGATTGTGAAAGCAGCAGGGGATTAGACAACCTTTTTAAGGAAGTCATCGACGCTATTGCGTAACCGGTCACTGGCGATAGCCACATTGCCTGATGCAGACACGATTTTAGCAGCGATTTGGGATGTCTTCTCAGCGGATTCAATGGCTATTTTAACCTCTTTGCCGACAGTATTCGTGCCTTCAGAGGCGGTACGTGTGCTGTGTGCGATTTCATTTGTAGCGCTGTTTTGTTCGTCGACATCCTGCGCCACAGATGTTGTCTGATTTGTGACTTCCGAAATGACATTAGAAATAGTTTCGATGATTTTTGATGTGTCTTCGGATGCTAATTGAATTGATTGCACTTGTTCAGCAATTTCAACAGTGGCTTTTGCTGTTTGATCTGCAAGTTGTTTCACTTCCGTGGCAACGACAGCAAATCCGCGTCCGGCTTCTCCTGCTCGGGCGGCTTCAATTGTCGCATTCAGCGCAAGCAGGTTGGTTTGCTCGGCTATATCACTAATAATGCTGATGACGTCGCCAATCTTACGAGCATTATCCGACAATGTCGCGACCGTTTCAGATGATGAGCGAACGGATTTATCCGCATCTGAGACCACGGCATTCGTTGCAGCAATCTTTTGAGCTATTGTTGAGATGGATGAAGCTAATTGTTCCGTTGCTGCTGCTGCACTATCGACATTATGTGCTGCTAGTTGCGAAGCATCGCTGAGATTTGTTGATGTTCCAATTGAGGCTTGTGCAGATGCTTCTAATTCGTTGGCGACCTGATCTAACTCCTGTGCGCGAGAGGTGAGGCCCGTCATCAGGTCACTTACATCGCTTCTAAATTCTGTCGCGAAAGCTTGAAGTTGAGAATAGCGGCGTTCGTTTTCCTTGGCACCTTCTTCAACAGTTTTTTGCAATTCGATAGCTTGCTGCGCCGATGCTTCTGAATTGGCCATTGAGGCGGCATTTGCTGCAAAAAGTTTGTGGACTTGTTGAGTCAACCAGATAAGGACTGCACACTGAGAAACCAGAATTACAGCGTGCAATGCAATACGGGCGATTGGAGCACCATCTGGGAATACCGCCGATGGGAAAATGAAGGATAATGTTAGGTGATGGAAAGCGACAACACCTGAAAAAGCCACCAATGCGCGCCAATTTAAAAAACCGACAACAACTGCGAGGCCTGCAAAGAAAGCCATGTGCATATCTATTTGAAATGCAACTCCCTCACCATTCCAGCTAAAATTATAGACAAGGACCGCAATTAATCCGGCAAGGGCTATTGATATTGTGGTTGAAGCACTTGATCCACCAGGTTGTTTTATGTTGGAGGCGGTGCCTGTACCAGCAAGCAAAATTGCGAGACCTAAAGCAGGTAAACTTGCAGCTCCCTGCTGCGTAAAACCTGAGATCGCGACCAGCGCGACAAGGATCCAAAGCAACGCAACGGCAAATTTGGAAAAATGCGCTCGCAAATCGTTGATGTTGAATGCAGCAATATCTAAATTGTTTTGGCTTTTCATAATTGGCTCTTTAATTCAGAAGTTTTGGGTGTACTGGAACAAAACTGGGCAAACTTGGCTTTGATAACAAATTGAGCTCCAGCTTTTTTTAAGCGATTTGAGGCGTCTCCTTTACGATTTGAAACAATGACGTGCTTCAAATCTTCATCGAAGGATATGACATCTATATCTAGAGCTTTTAAATTGTTCTCGATTTCATAGATCGAGTATTGGGTGTTGAAAGACGCAAATATTTGATCATTGGGTTGTGGACTTAAGCATAGAAAAGTCACGCCGAAAGTCGAAAAAGCTGAGATGGTTATTGTAAGGATATGCAATTTCGTTTTCTTCCCTGTCTAAATACTTACTCCTATCTTTTTGAGTACTCTAAATACAGAATTTGAAAGATGTTGAACTGTATTTCAAACTTCGTATCTATTTTTGATTTATTGCATGTGTAGGTAAAGTAGAACTTAACAAGCTAAAGAGAATAGATAATTTTCGAAGAGTTCATCACAAACAAGTTTAGAAATTGGAATGTATTAATTAGAACAATTCTAAAGACTAACCAATTTAACTTTGTTGTTAATATTTTGGACTTCGCTTTATTTGGTCTTGGTCTTGTTTTTTTTGTGTAAAAAATCAATGACATAACCCTAAACTAATCAGGGTTTATAAGCCGGCTTTAGAGATTTTGTGACCGCGTCTATTTTGCCACCAATTTCTGATGAGCACACGTGCTGGTTTCTCTACATAGTGGTAGACAGGGCCAGCTATTGCCACCGCAACCAGCATAAAGCCTAAAGAAGTGAGGGGGGTAGCTTCAAATTCATAGCCTACAATTCCCAGACCTTGCGATAGGATTGTGTAAACCGGTGCATGCAAGATAAAAATTACATAGGACCAATTGCCAAGCTCTTGCATACGCGGACCGGAAAGCCATGTCTTGATTTTCAGTTCATCAAGTCTAGCTAAACCAATCATCAGGAATGCAGCACCCAGCCCAACAAAAGGAACGCTGGCGACATCTAGAACATTTGTAAAAGCGGATGTGACAGCCATTGGCAGGTGTGTGTTTACATAGACTCCCGATTGGTAGAAGGCTGCTGTCACGACTATGCTGATACTGGCAAGGATTGTGACCAAAGACATGATTTGACCGGGCTTGAAAACATTGAACACTGACCGTGCCGCGACACCGCAAAACATAACTGATGCGCCGCGAAGCACAGCCCAGTCATTTGTCACGCGGTAAAGATCCAGATGCGCATAATTGCGTAGGAATAATTCAACGCACAAAACACTGGCTAGTGCGATAGCCAACAAGACATATGGACAGTTGCGTGTAAGTTTCGCGGCCAAAATGAAAAGTGGGAATGCGATATATCCGCCCATTTCTGCTGCTACTGCCCAAGCTGGAAAATTCCAAGAATTAGTTTCGGTTAAGCCGATGGCTTGAAGGAAGAATAGGCATTTGAAGAGGTCACTGATTGGATAATTTGTGTCACTTTGTTTTCCCAGCACAAATCCTGCGACCAGATATAAAAGTATCAGCCCCATAGCGATAAGATACATTGGATAGATGCGCGCAAAACGTGCGACCATGAAATCTAGGAAATTAAAAGGTTTGGTGCGCTGCGCCCAATAGACATGGCTAAGAACAAAGCCCGATAGAACAAAAAATACATCGACGCGGGATATGCCAAGACGCAATATTGGGAGCATCCCAAAACCATCTTCGTCGAACATGTGACCGACATGGAAATAGGCGATCCATATTGCAAGTACAAATCGTAGTCCATTTAAGGACAGGAATACCTGTTTAGGTTTATTTGCGGTGATATCTTGCATGAAACTGTCCCATAAACCGTCGCCAGTTCTTTGAAACTTAACTTACGCAAAATTCAAGCCATATTTACAATCTACCCGCAGGCATCAATATCACAAAACAGTGATGACTGGCGGGAAGAATTCTGATCTTTTAGAGCGTTTCGAACAGAAGGTCAGGGTAGCGTTTTATGTTGCCTTAAGATGCATCAGCCAATAAAATTGGAAGTTCATGGCTTGTGCGAATAGCATCAATTCTTGCTTTTTCGATTTTGAATTTCTCAAGCATTTCACCGCTGAGTGTACGTCCAGTTGGCAATTTGAGGCGCATCGCATCAACATGCTTACCATTGATTTGGACTTCATAGTGTAGGTGAGGGCCAGTTGAGCGGCCTGTGGTGCCGACATATCCAATAACCTGGCCTTGTTTGACGCGCACACCAGATTTGATGCCTTTGCCATAACCATTCATGTGCGCATAGGCGGTCTTGTAGCCATCCGCATGGCGGATGCGGACATAATTTCCATAGCTTCCATATCGAGATGCGCGTTCGACGACACCATTTCCTGCGGCGTATATCGGCGTGCCGCGCGGGGCAGCAAAGTCGGTGCCTTTGTGCACTTTGGTGTAGCCCAGAACAGGATGACGACGTTTTCCAAAGCTGGATGACAAGCGTGCGCCATTAATTGGCGTTTTCATCAGGAATTTACGTGCGGCTTTGCCGTTATCGTCATAATAGTCCGTTATACCATCATCTGATGTTGTATAGCGGTAGAAATTCCGGCTGACTTTTTTACCGTTCAGGGAGGCGTATAAAACATCACCCTTCTTGATTGTATTACCCAATTCATCGCGAAAAACTTCATAGGCAATTTCAAATGTATCGCCTTGGCGAATTTCACGTTGGAAATCGACATCATAAGCAAATATCTCGGCAAAATCGACGACCTGCTGGTCACCAGCACCTTGTTTGAGTGCCAGATCATAAATGCTTGTATCAATGACACCGCCGACTTTTTCAAAATCAGGGTGAAGTTTAACTTTCAATTCGCGTGATACCCAGTCGCCAGCTGAGCTTTTCGAGACGAGGACTTGTCTCTCTGCATCAGGTTTAAAGGAGAGGGCTGTTAGTTGAGCAGTGTCATTGTTTTGAAAATAAGCAGTGACGCCTTGTCCGGGACGCAGTCTGCGCATGTCAATATGATTAGCAGCCGCATACACTGCTCGGTTGGACTCTTTGCGATCAGCGCCAAGGCGATCAAGCACATCAATTAGGGTTTCGCGTTTTTTTAGCGCGCCGGGTTTGATGGAGAGCGGCGTTGCGGGAGTTACGTCTTCTGCACTGACAAGATTTGCAAGCTCGGCGAGGTAATTATTTTGAGATGTTTGTGTTGATATTGGATTTTTTGCATCAGCAGATGAGGTTTCATTCTCACATCCTGATAATGCGAGCGTACCTAAAGCGACTAGGGTGATTGTAGTTGATGCAACAGATTTTCTGATGGAATAAAGACTAATCATATCCAAATGGTTTCCAAACTCTACTCGTGTTCAAAACGACTTAAATCCTAGTACTTCAAATATTATGAAGTAAAACGGCAATATTTACATTTATGCGTAACCTATCGACAGAAAAACTGATTAGGCGATAAGATCATCACTCTTGCAAATAAAATAAGCAGGATATGAGCCAAACTATACTTAAAGTGTCGCAAGTGAAGAAGCTGATTAAAACACGACCAGATCATTTGCCAACGACGACAGCCATTTTGAAAAACAAAAGTGGCGTTTTCGGGGCTGTTTTGCTGTGTTTACTGCTGGTTTTGATTTGTCTGTATGCGAGCAAATCCTGGATCGCGAAATCACTCATAGAAAAATCATGTCTTAACCATGAAATCGTTTGTGTGGTTGATGTTGATTATATCGGTTCACAAGAAATTGGCATTCATTCCCTCACGGTTGAAAAATCTGGTTTTCAATCTTTGGAGGCTGAAAATATTCGTTTAGGCGTGAATTGGCCGATAAGAAATTTGGCCAATATTCAGAGCGTAGAAATTGGTGAAATACGCGCTCAATTAAGCAGCGGAAATGGACAAGATGTTGAAGGACTGCTGACGCAATTGAAAGAGATTGTGCAGTTTCAGGACAATTTGTTTTGGGCGGGGCAGGATGTGCAGATTGATCGTTTTGCCGTTGATATTCCATTTGATAACCGCATGTTTGGAATATCAGGAAGTGTTCTAAAGCAAGATGATCAGGCATATTCGGTCTCATTTCAAATACCAAACGAGCGTATTGAACACAAAAAGTACAGCGCTGATATGAGTTTAGCTCAAGGAGCGTTCCAAATTTACAAAGATTATATATCTGGTGATGTATCTATAGATTTGCAGAACGCTCAATTAGAAGAAAAATTTGCGGCTCAAGTGACGGGGCATTCTTATTATCGGTTAGATACTCAAACCCTGCAGTTGGAAACGCAGACAGATATTGCCTTTAAAAATTTTGCGACTGAAAAATTGGTTGCAGAAACTGTCATAGTAAGTGCCGCTATGCGCGCTTCATTGGATCAACCAAACCAAATTATAGAGCATTTGTACGCGGAAGGATTGGTGACTGCATCCAATACCACATTTGCAAATGCGCTATCTGCGAAGATTAAAGCGCAATTTGAAGATGTTTTTCCTTCAAGTGTCGAACCCGTTCTGACTGATATTTCTATCCCTTTTCAGTTATCTGGAACGAAAACAGCGGGGCTTGTTGTTGGTGGAAATGAAGCGATAAATTTTTCAGTGAATGACACGATTTCAGGTCGATTGGGGCAAGATAACCCCAGTCCTGAAAATTTCTGGTCTTTTGATATCGCAAGTCAGGTGCTGGATTTTGAAGAAGCTTATTCTGTGCGCGGCAAAGGCTATGCACTCAATGCAGGAAACATGAAACTAAATGCGGGTCCAGATGCGTTTCGTTTTGAAGGAGATGTGCATTTTAATCAGACTTCATCAGCACCGCAGTGGAGGTTTATCGATGCAGATATGCTGAACTTGAAGATTGCTTCCTTGGAAATCACCAGTGATTTTAAAAAGACTCAATTCTCATTGGATGACGCCGTGATTTTGTTTTCTGGACCGGCATTTAATGCGGACTGGCAAAATGTGCGTCTTGCAGGGAATTGGTCAGGGCAATGGAAAGATGGGCGTGTTTTCATTGATCCACATCAGTTTTTAAATGTAGAGGTGGGCGGTTTTCAAACGCATTCTGCCGAGGTCTCTGGCTTTTCGGCAGTCTATCACTCGGACAATATATCATTAACAAACAGGGTATTGTCAGGTTCTGGCAGTTTGTCAGGGTTGGAGACACAAGTGCAGCGTTTGGATCAAACTTATGATGTCGATATTGGCAAAACACGTTTGAACTGGACCTTTGATGAGATCATCCAACTGAATGCATTTGTTGAGGATATTGAAGCAGAGATAGGTGTGGGTCATGAAGTGATCACGCTTTCAGCACCGCAAACTAGCATTGAGCTTGTCGCTGATACACATTGGAAAATTGATGGGCAGGTGCCAAACGGGCAAATGCAGTTTCGCGATGTCGCTTTGAAAGGTATCGCGGCGGATTTTCTGTTTTCAGGAAGTGAGACAGGGCTGGAAGGCGAGATACGGCATGTCAGTGCAATTGCCATGGACCAATCAGAACAGAAACGGTTTGCCGATCTAAATATCGAAAGTGAATTTTTGCTTCGCGACGGTCAAATCACGGGCCAATTGTCGGCTTGGGACCAAATGCACCGCCATCATTTAGGGGCGGGGGAGGTGTCCTATGATATTGTGTTGGGTGAGGGCCAGGTTGATTTAACAACGGGAAATTTGCTGTTTGAAAGAAAAGGATTGCAGCCTCATCATGTCTTTCCACGCTTAAAGGGGATCGCTGCTAATGTTGCTGGAGGCATTACATTTGATGGACATATCAAATGGACACCAGATAATTTGAGCTCAAATGGCATAGTTGAATTGGTTGATATTGGTTTTGTCACACCCAAAGCAGGTTTATTTGAAGGCGTGTTTGGCCAGATCGAGTTTGACGATCTTTTAATGCAGCATTCTCTGCCAGATCAGAGGATCAAGATCCATAAATGGAATGCGGGCGCACCGCTGGAAAATGGTGTGGTAGAGTTTCAAGTTCAAAATTTTAATGAAGTGAATGTGCAAAAATCGACTTGGCCATTTGCAAAGGGATTTTTATTGTTGGAGCCAGTCGTCTGGAAAACAGAGGCCGAGGTCAACCAAGTCGTTATTCTGGCTGACAATATAGACCTTGCAGGAATTCTTGATGATGCGAGTCTGCTGGGTGTTCATGCGTATGGTACATTAAGTGGCCAAATAGCGGCCTCAGTTTCAACGGGACATATTAAAATCGATGAGGCGCAGTTTAAATCAAACTCCGCCGGTTTTATTCGGTATGACACACCGGCCATGCAAAAGCTTGCGTCGACGAATGAGAATGTTGCTTTGCTGGTGAATGCACTGAAAAATTTCAAATATGATGAAATGTTAGTGGATGTGAGTGGTGAGCTAACGGGTGAAATGTTGGTGAATGTTTTTATGGCTGGCAGAAATTTGGATTTTGTCGAGGGGCATGGATTTGAAATGGATGTTTCTATTCGCTCTGATTTAATGGCATTAATTGGTGCATCCTCTATCGCAGAGCATAGAATAAACGCGTATGTTCAAAATATCGCAGCTGGATTTAAGGAGAGGCGCATTGCTGCCACAACGGCGCCTAGTTTGCATCGCACATTCTTAGAACATTAAGCGGGAGGGGATTAAAAATGAAGAAAAATAATTTTATTCTTTCCGCCGTTGTTATAGCGTTGGCCATGACCGCATGTTCGCCGATTGTACGGGTTCAAGTTCCTGAAAAGCCTATCACAATCAATTTGAATGTGACGATTGATCAGAATGTCGATCTGAAATTTGATCAGGATATTGATGAACTCATCGAAGAAAATCCGGATATTTTCTAATGATGAAATTACCTGTCAGATTTTTATCGTGTTTTGCTATTGTTGTTATGATTGCAGCGTTTACATCTTTACCAATGCGAGCTGAGCCGGTTTTGGAGGATGTTAAATCCGCGGGATTAGTTGGTGAACGATATGATGGATATTTAGGACTCGTGTCGGCAGAGAAAGCCCCTAATGATGTTCGTCAATTAGTGGCTGATGTGAATGCGCGCCGCCGTGAAGTCTATACCAAGATGTCGCTTTCAACTGGAAAGAGCCTGACAATGATTTCAGGCCTTACAGCCCAAAAACAATATGAATTGGCCCAATCAGGAGTATTTTTTATGGATGCAGCAGGGCGCTGGTACCAAAAAGAATGACTTTTAAGGCGGGATCACAGATTTTCTTTTAGTTGGAAGAGGATGTTTGCGACTTAAAAATAAACCTATTAGGTCCTAATCGCTTTGTTTATGCCAAAATAATTTGAAAAATTGCGTTGAAAATCGCCTGTTTGGAATGTCAATGCTTGTGTTCACGCCTATGAAGTGATTCCTATGTGAGAATCAGAAACTGATTTATAGGGCTGTCACACACTATGGAAGCATCGAAGTTAGCAGCGCTCCTAGCGTCTCACATTTGTCACGAACTGGTATCTCCAGTTTCTTCGTTTAAGCTCGTTCAAGATTCTCTGAATGATCCAGACATGCGCGAGTATGTCGAAGATTTAATCCGGTCTTCTTCTGAGACGCTTGAATATAAGCTGACTTTTCTTCGATACGCTTTGGGATCTGTTGGCATGCAAGATGGTTATGCTGATCTGCATGAGGCACGCAGTCTGTGTCAAAATTATATGAAGGGTTTCCGCGCTGATCTCGAATGGAATGATACGCCTGAGATAACAAATTTTGCGCAAGTCCGTCTGGTCATGAATATGATGATGATTGCAACATCGGCTATGCCACGAGGCGGAATGATATCAGTAACGTCTGAAAAAGTGGGCGATAAAGTCATTTTAAAAGTTGAAGGTAAGGGGCCGCGAGTGGTCTTGAATGAAGAACGTAGAGATTCTCTCAACGGTGTAGAGCCAGAAGGTGGGTGGATAGCCAAGAATATACAGCCTTATTTCGCACGTGAATGTGCACGAGAAATTGGTGCAATTATTGAGTTGGCAACGGCGGAAGAAGAAATTTCATTGAAATGTTCTACACCTGAATAGAAATTTTTAACTGAGAGTTCGCGAATTGAACATCATTTCTTAACTCTCAGGTCGTTTTCTATAGCTTAATCACCTGCCTCGAATCCGAGGCGAATAGTGAAGCGGGCATAGATATGGACGATCTTCTTAGCGAATTCCTTACCGAGACTTCGGAAAGTCTTGATGTAATTGATACTGAATTGGTGCGATTTGAGTCGCAACCAAATGATAAGGACACGCTCAACAATATTTTCCGCCTTGTTCATACGATCAAAGGTACATGTGGATTTTTAGGGCTGCCACGCCTAGAGGCTGTGGCGCATGCGGGCGAGACTTTGCTGGGTAAGTTCCGGGATGGTGCCTTACCAGTTACGCCAAAGGCAGTGACACTGGTTCTTGAGTCAATTGACCAGATTAAAGCGCTTTTGACCCATCTTGAAAGCTATGCAGCTGAGCCAGATGGCAATGATGAAGAATTGATCGCAAGATTAGTTGATGCTGCCAATGGTGGATTAGCTGAAGGCGCTGCAGCTCCTGCCAACGAGACACCTGCAAATGATGCAGAAGCTGTCTTGAATGCATTAGATGACGATGAAGAAGAGGACCCGAACGCGCCGCCACCGGGAGTTGATCCAGCAAATTGGGATGCTCAATTGGGACGTGAACTTCGTCCGGGTGAAGTGTCTCTGGCTGATCTTGAAGCGGCGTTTAATTCTGTTTCTGCTGATGATGATGTTGCGCCGCCAGAGCCAATTACAAAAGTGGAAGCACCTGTCGCGGCGGCTCCTGCTGCTATGGAGCGGGCCGCACCACTAAATCAGACAATTCGTGTGGGTGTTGATGTTCTTGAAGACCTCATGACGATGGTTTCTGAACTTGTTTTGACACGTAACCAATTGATGCAAATGGTGCGTGGCCTCGATGATTCTGAATTTAAAGCGCCATTGCAACGTCTTTCAGCGATCACAGCGGAATTGCAAGAAGGTGTTATGAAAACACGGATGCAGCCAATCGGGACTGCATGGAAAAAATTACCACGTATTGTGCGTGATGCGTGTCAGGATTTGGATAAGAAAATTGATCTTGTTCTTGATGGTGAAAGCACTGAACTAGATCGTCAAGTTCTTGAATTGATCAAAGATCCTTTGACACACATGATCCGAAACTCATGTGACCACGGTGTCGAAACCCCTCAGGCTCGCAAGGAAAATGGCAAACCTGAAACAGGTACGATTCATTTGCGTGCTTATCATGAAGGTGGTCACATTATCATTGAAGTTGCCGATGATGGCGCGGGTCTGAACACAGATCGCATTCGTCAAAAAGCAATTGAAAAAGATATTATCGATTCGCTTGAAGCATCTTCTATGACAGATGCTCAAATTCACCGACTGATATTTGCTCCTGGTTTCTCTACGGCTGCAAAAGTGACCAATATTTCAGGTCGCGGTGTGGGTATGGATGTGGTGAAGACAAATATCGAGCTTATCGGTGGTGCCATTGATTTGCGAGCAGCTGAAGGCGAGGGGACGACTTTCCTCATTAAAATTCCGCTTACGCTTGCCATTATTTCAGCATTGATTGTTGGTGTGGGTGAAGAGCGGTTTGCGCTTCCACAATTGTCTGTTGTTGAGCTTGTTCGTACAGGAAATGAACGTGATCAGCGTGTCGAGAATATTTCAAACACACAAGTATTGCGCCTAAGAGACAGATTATTGCCACTTGTCGCTCTAAACGAAATTTTGGGTATTGAAGGTGGTCGAGGCATGGATGTTGTCGATGAAAGCGGAAACGCTTTTGTCGTGGTCATGCAAGTCGGTGATACACGCTTTGGTCTGGTTGTTGATCAAGTCTTCGACACAGAAGAAATTGTTGTGAAACCTCTTACAAATATGTTGACTGGTCTGCGTCAGTATTCTGGTGCAACCATTCTTGGAGATGGATCAGTTATCATGATCCTAGATCCAAATGGTGTGGCCAAAGAAGTTTCTAGTATTGAGGGTGCAAACCAGACATCTGCAAACGAAGAAGCAGAAGATGGTCAAAGTGATGATAAAATGTCGCTTCTTCTATTCCGTGCAGGCGGTGATGAACCATTGGCCTGTCCGCTTAGCCTTGTTACGCGTCTGGAAGATCTGGATGCAGAAACATTTGAACGTTCTCAAGGACATCAAGTTGTTCAATATCGCGGCAAGTTGATGCCTCTTGTGCATGCGGCTGGATCCCACATGATCAAGACAGAAGGCAAACAGCCTATCTTGGTATTCAACCAAGGTGAGACGGTGATTGGTGTGGCAGTGGATGAAATCCTAGATATCGTTCACGAAACTGTAAATTATGAGATGGCAGAAATGACACCTGGTGTTCTGGGTGCAGCGGTCCTTAAAGGCAAAACTACCCAGATTATAGATGTTGCCCACTTCTTGAACGAAGGTCAGCGTGACTGGGCGAGAACCGCAACTTCAGCGAAACAGGATGTGCGCCGTATATTGCTTGTTGAAACACATCCATTCTTCCAAAATATGTTATCGCCATTGCTTAAAGCGGCTGGTTACCATGTCACATTAGCGCCGACTGAAGATGCGGCAATTGAGCTTCTCAAGGCTGAGGATGTCGCGTTTGATGCAGTGCTTGCTGATATAGATACGGGTCAGGGTGTGAGCCGACTTGCAGAAGCAATTGATGCTAATTCTCAATTGATGCAGGCACCTCGTTTTGGATTGTCCAATAGAGATGACGCACAGCCTACTGAATTGGGAATGAGTATTCCAAAAGCAGACCGCCATGCTTTGTTGATGGCCTTGGATTCAGCGCTTAAAGCGAGAGGAGATGCCGCATGAGCTCGATTGAGTATGTGACTTTTCAAATAGGTTCTCAAACATTTGGAACTTCTGTGTTGGAAGTACATGATGTCTTTCGTCCAACCAAAGTTACGAAAGTGCCTTTGTCAAAACCAGATATTGCCGGTGTGCTGAATTTGCGTGGGCGCATTGTGACAGCCATAGATGCTAGAGCGCGTCTTGGCCTGCCACCAAGAGAGGGCAAACGCGATGAGATCATGGCAATTGGTATCGAACAAAATGGTGAAAGCTTTGGTTTGATAATCGATTCTGTGGGTGAAGTGGTTCGCCTTGAAGAAAGCGATATGGAACAGAATCCTGTGAACTTAGACCCAATGTGGGCCTCTGTTTCAAAGGGTGTGCATAGAATGGACGACAAATTACTAATTGTTATGGACATCGGCCGTATATTGGCCGTTAGCGAGCCCGATGAGGGCTTGGCAGCATAAGGAATAACGTGAATGAAACGGTGTTTGATAGTTGATGATAGTCGTGTGGTTCGCAAAGTTGCTCGCCGCATTCTCGAAGACTTGAAATTTGATACAATGGAAGCCGCTGATGGCCAGCAAGCACTCGAGCAGTGCCGTGCGGATATGCCTGAAGCGATTTTGCTTGATTGGAATATGCCGGTCATGAACGGAATCGATTTCCTTCGTGCTTTGCGTAGAGAGCCAGGCGGTGATCGTCCAACAGTTGTTTTCTGTACAACTGAAAATGATATGTCTCACATTGCTGAGGCCATTCGTTCAGGTGCCAATGAATACATTATGAAACCTTTTGACAGTGAAATTATAGAATCAAAATTCGCTGAAGTGGGCCTAGTTTAAGCGTCTGCTAAGCAGTATTTTTTGGGTTGATTTCATGAAGTTGAAGGGATTTTAATGGTGAACGCTTTTGCGACAAACCGGTCCTATGGACAGACGATACGAGTCATGGTCGTAGACGATAGCGCAGTTGTGCGAGGTCTGACAAAACGATGGCTTGAAGTCGAAAACGACATTGAAATTGTCGCCGTGAGCACAGATGGCTTGCGTGCTGTCTCAGATGTGGTTGCTGCAAAACCGGATGTCATTATCCTTGATGTTGAAATGCCGCGTATGGATGGTCTCACAGCGCTGCCGCAGCTGTTAAAGCTTGCGCCGCACGCACGGATCATCATGGCATCTACGTTGACGCGGGAGGGTGCAACAACGACACTCCGCGCAATGTCACTGGGTGCGGCGGATTACATTTCCAAACCTGAAGCAACTGGATTAGGTGGAGCGACAGCTTACCAAAAAGACCTGATTGCTAAAGTGCGTGCTTTAGGTGGAGCTGCACAAGCAGCTGCAAACCCTGCACGCCGTGCACCATTGCCGCCACCTCGACCACGACCTGCTTTAGCTGCTAGCAAATCTGCAATTTTTCGCCCTAGAGCCGTTTTAGTTGGTTCATCGACAGGTGGACCACAAGCATTGCAGAATTTTTTAGGGCCGATCGCAAATAGCATAAAAGCTCCGATTTTTATCGTGCAGCATATGCCAGCCACTTTTACGACGATTCTTGCTGAAAAGCTGACTCAGGTAACTGGGCGTAAATGCATCGAGCCGCAAAATGGTGATTTGGTTCAGCCTGACCACATTTATCTTGCACCTGGCAATTGGCATATGCGGATTGAAAAACAAGGTGTGGGGCAGGTGATCAAGCTAGATCAGTCTCCTCAAGTGAATTTTTGTCGTCCTTCGGTGGACCCGTTGTTTCAGTCGGGTGTTGAGGTTTTTGGAGGATCAGTATTGAGCGTTGTTTTGACCGGCATGGGGCATGACGGCCGAGATGGTGCCAAATTAATAAGTGAGGCTGGTGGACGGGTGATCGTCCAAGACGAAGCTTCAAGTGTGGTGTGGGGAATGCCGGGCGCAATCGCACAGGCTGGATGGGCTGATGAAATTAAGCCAATTCCTGAGCTTGGTAAGTTGACGCTTAAATATATGAATGGAGTGGCATAGGTGAATAGTTCGGATTTTGATTTTGTTTCGGGGCTTTTGCACCGTCGAGCGGGTATACAGTTAACGACAGACAAAACTTATTTGCTAGAAAGCCGTCTGGCTCCTTTGGCACGTAAAGAAGGATTGGCCTCAATAGAGGACTTGCTTCAAGTGGTTCGTTCTCGCCGTGATGAGCGATTAATTGCTCAAATTGTTGATGTAATGACAACGAATGAAACATTTTTCTTTCGTGACAAAACACCTTTTGAATTGATGAAAGATGTTGCTCTCCCAGGTCTTGCTGCGCAACAAAAACCTCGTATCCGTATTTGGTGTGCAGCTTGTTCAACAGGGCAAGAGCCATATTCTTTAGCCATGATGCTTGAAGATAATCCTGCGCTAACACGTGGTGTGCCAGTTGAAATCGTAGCGACAGACATTTCACCGCGCGTTTTGGAAAAAGCAAAAACAGGATTGTATTCTCAATTTGAAGTGCAGCGTGGTCTGCCAATTCAAATGATGATGAAACATTTCAAACAAAAAGATGACCTTTGGCAAATTTCGGACAAAATCCGCTCCATGGTGACTTTCCGTGAACACAACCTCATGGAACAGCCCACAATGTTTGGAAAATTTGATGTGGTGTTTATTCGAAATGTGCTGATCTATTTTGACCAACCTACGAAAACACAAGTTTTGGAACGCGTGGCGACTGTCATGAATCCTCAAGGGTATTTATTGTTAGGTGCCGCAGAGACCGTTATTGGCGTGACCAAAAAATTCCAAGCGATGAAAGAGCGTCGTGGCCTGTATCAATTTTCAAGTGACGGCAATGCGAATGGTGGAATCCGCGCGGCGTAGTGAATATGGTTTGAGGCTGGTTTAATGGGATTATACCGCACACAGAATGATGGGTGCGGCATATTGGTCGTGAAAAACACGACCAATCGACGATCTCAATAGTTGTCAGCTCTCAAACCCCATGCTACGACCCGCGCGATTGAGGTGTCATCTCCGCGAAAGATAGAAACTACCTCATAAATTTTTGGGACACTAATTCCTGTAGCATTGTCGCGGTGATGCTCAGAGTAAGCGGGCAAGATTTTGGGCGCATCATCGAACTCCTCCTCCTCAGGAGCGGCACAACGCTACGCAAAAGCGTTGTTCGACCTGGCATTGGAAGCAAATGAACTAGACAGCGTTGAGGCTGGTCTGAACGTTCTTGCTGACCTAATTAATGCCGACGATTCTCTTTCTAAAGCATTGGCATCTCCACTTCATTCTGTTGAAGATAAAGCAGCTGTGCTTGAAAAAATCGCAGCCAAAATAGAGTTGCCTGAATTAGCAGGGCGCTTTATTGGTGTCGTTTCACAAAATGGCCGTGCGGGCGATCTTGTGGGTATTGCAAAAGCATTTTCCGAGCGCGCAGCTCAACATCGTGGTATGA